>NZ_JAHUWS010000017.1:0-120555 GCF_019218965.1 Pseudomonas sp. PDM31
AGGTGTACGTGCCGTTGGCGTTGAGCACCAGGGTGCCGTAGGTACCATTGAAAGTGCCGGGAGTGATCGGTCCGGAGTTTTCACCGACAGGTACGCGGTCAGCGCCCTGCACATCGTTGGTCAGCACGTTGCCGTTGAGGGTCAGCAGGGTTTCCGAGGCAGTACTCGCGTTACTGTCATTCACCCCGGCAGGCAGGTCGTCCACAACGTTGACGTCGAGACTGGCATTGGCGGTGGTGCCGTTGTCATCGACCACGGTCACGGCGAATTGCTCGGACAGCGTGTTGGCGCCGTTGGCCGTTGGATGCGCTTCGTTATCGGTGAGGGTGTAGCTGTAGCTGACCACGCCGGTAGTGGCATTGAACCCGGTGATGGTCAGGGTGCTGCCCAATGGAGTGACCGCTGATTGCGGGAAGCCCGCCGCCACGCCATTGGTGACCACGGCAATGCCGCCTACCGTGAGGGTCGTTACACCGTCCAGTGCGGTGATAGTGAACGTGCCGTTCTGGGTCAGGGCATTGGTATCCGATGCACTGCCGTCACCAAGGTTTTTCTCGAAGACGGTGAGTTCGGCACCGGCAACGTCCAGGCCGCCGATGGTCACGGTGTCGTCGTTGTTGTGGATCTGCAGCACCAGGTTGGCGGTGCTGGTGTCGCCGTCCGCGTCGGTGATGGTGTACTGGAAGCTTTCGCTGCCGTCACCGCCGCCGTGCAGTGCTTTGAAGTCGGCGTCAGTGGTGTTCAGGGTGTAGGTGTAAGTGCCGTTGGCATTCAACACCAGGGTGCCATAAGTACCGTTAAAGGTGCCGGGGGTAATCGGTCCAGTGTTCTCACCGACAGATACGCGGTCAGCGCCCTGCACGTCGTTGCTCAGCACATTGCCATTGAGGGTCAGCAAGGTCTCCGAGGCGGTACTCGCATTGCTGTCGTTCACCCCGGCAGGCAGGTCGTCGACAACGTTGACATCGAGGCTGGCGTTGGCGATGGTGCCGTTGTCATCGACCACGGTCACGGCGAACTGCTCGGACAGCGTGTTGGCGCCGTTGGCGGTTGGGTGCGCTTCGTTATCGGTGAGGGTGTAGCTGTAGCTGACCACGCCGGTAGTGGCATTGAACCCGGTGATGGTCAGGGTGCTGCCCAACGGAGTGACCGCTGATTGCGGGAAGCCCGCCGCCACGCCGTTGGTGACAACGGCAATACCGCCCACCGTCAGGGTCGTCACACCGTCCAGCGCGGTGATGGTAAAGGTGCCGTTCTGGGTCAGGGCATTACTATCCGCAGCACTGCCGTCACCGAGGTTTTTCTCGAAAACAGTCAACTCGCCACCGGCGACGTCCAGACCACCGATAGTCACGGTGTCGTCGTTGTTGTGGATCTGCAGCACCAGATTGGCGGTGCTGGTATCCCCGTCCGCGTCGGTCAGGGTGTAGCTGAAGGTCTCGGTGCCGTCACCGCCGCCGTGCAAGGCTTTGAAATCAGCGTCAGTGGTGTTCAGGGTGTAGGTGTACGTGCCGTTGGCGTTGAGCACCAGGGTGCCGTAGGTGCCGGCGAAGGTGCCGGGGGTGATCGGGCCGGCGTTTTCGCCAGTCGGTACGCGGTCGGCGCCCTGTACGTCGTTGGTCAGCACGTTGCCGTTGAGGGTCAGCAGGGTTTCAGTGGCGATACCATTGCTGTCGTCGATCGCCTGGGGCACGTCGTCGGTGATGATGACGTCCAGCGATCCTGTGGCCGTATCGCCATCGCTGTCGACGGCTACTGCGGTGAAATGTTCGCTGACGGTGTTGGAGCCATCACCGTTGGCATGACTTTCTCTGCCGTTGAGGGTGTAGCTGTAACTGACCACACCGGTGGCCGGGTCGTAACCGGTGATGGTCAGCGTGCTGCCCAATGGCGTGGTGATCGACTGCGGGAAGCCGGCGGGTACGCCACCACTGATCACGTTGATCCCACTAATGTTCAGACTGCTCAGCCCGTCTGGGGCGGTGATGGTGAAGGTGTCGCTTTTGGTCAGCGCCCCGAGATTCCTCGCCGAACCACCGTCCAGGTTGGCTTCATTGACAATGGCGTTGCGCTCGATGTTCTGCACCGTGAGCCCGTCGAGGGTTACCGGGTTATCCTCAACCACTGGCGGCAGCAGTGTCGTGTCATCCGCCAGGAGGTCGTTATCCGGGTCCCCGGCCAGGCGCTCCAGGGTTATCTGCGGAATGCCATTGAAACCGGCGGTAGGAAAACCGAGAGTCGGATCAACCCTGCCACCCACTTCTTCGAGCATCACAAAATTATGACCACCGCCCTGTGCACCACCCGGTGTCCCGCTCGGTGTTCCGGTTGGCCCGGCTGCAGTGGCTTCAGCAGTTTGGGTCGGGTCATCACCGGCCGCAATGGCTTTTTGCAGTTGCTCGACATCAGTCAGTTGCGCCTCGCTGGGCGTCACTGCTTCCGGCGTCTGCACATGTGGCGTCTGGTTCGCGAGCAACTGGGGCGTCATCTGCAGGCTACTGCCACGCCCGAGCGTCAGCTCCTGGCCATTTTGCAGATGCACTGCCACCGCGCCTTCAGCGCCAGTGTTCAGTTGATCACCAGCGAACAATCGGTCGCCCTCGACCAAAGCGCGCCGCGTGCCATCGCTCGCCACGGCGAATACCTGACCAATGACCTTACTGACGATTCCGATGAGCGTAGCCATGTGCACTTCCTCCGCTGCCAACCGCTGTCGGCATCCTGTTTGTGCGAAAAACGTGCTCATGGCTCAAACGGGAGACTGGTGGATTCTCCAGGGTGCCGGTTACCTGACGTAAACCGGGGCCCTGGCGACAATCGCGCCCAGCCGGTCACTCACCGATGACGTCTGCGGTTCGGGAAAAATCCCATGCAATCAATGGGATCTGATCCAGTCCGCGACAGTTCGTCTGCGAGCAAAGCGTAACGATCTTGAACCACTCCAGTGACAAAAAACCGTCACCAATAGATCGACGCGTCCCTCCCCTCTAGCAGTTCTCCGCCCTCTGTCGATAAGTGGATTGGAACTTTCCTTAAACCCTCGATGAGCGCCCTAAAGCTCATAAATCAAAGGCTTTCGTATTGAACAATGTGCTGGATTTTACGGAGCGCATAAGTTTTTTTTGGCATAAGCCTTATGAAAAATATTTCTTAGCTATGCTCTAGAATGTTCTTAGCTGTGTTGTTACAAGCATGAAACGGTTTTACCTATAAATGTCGTCAAATATTTGGCGACTCAGAAAGCGCCATCAGTTATCAGGGAGATGCACCCATGCGCCTTTTAACCCCCCTCTGCAGCGCGGTTCTTTTGGCCATGGCCTGCACGAACCAGGCTCACGCCATGTCGTTGACCGACGCGATCCAGAGCACCATCGCGACCCATCCGGAACTCGCCTCACGGGTCGACGGCCGTCTGTCGGCCGACGAAGACGTGAAAGTCGCCAAGGGGGGCTTTTATCCGTCAGTAGACCTGAATGCCGGCTACGGGCGCGGCTACAGCGATAACACCAATACCCGGGCACTTGGCAATCACCACACCGAAATTCTCAATTACACCCAGTCGGAACTGCGCCTGCGGCAAATGCTCTTCGACGGGTTCAATACCGCCAACGAAGTCGAGCGCACCAAAGGCGTGGTCAACTCCCGGGCCTATTACGCTCAGGGTACCGCCCAGGATCTGGCGCTGCGCACCACCGAGGTCTATCTGGAAGTGCTCAAGCGTCGTGAACTGGTGACCCTGGCCACGAACAACCTGCAGGCGCATTTGCGGGTCAACGATCAGATCGGCCTGCGTACCCAGCGCGGTGTGGGCAGCAACGCCGACGCCGACCAGTCCACCGCCCGTCGGGCGTTGGCGGAAAACAACCTCGACACCGCTCAGGTCGATCTGGCCGACGCCGAGTCGAATTTCTACAGCGTCGTGGGACGCTTGCCGGATGAACTCGAAGTCCCGCCCTCGATCCGCGGCGAGCTGCCAGGCTCCCTGCCGGAAGCCCAGCAGAGCATGGTTGAAAACAACCCGTACCTGAAATCCGCCCAGGCCGACGTGCAATCCGCCGAGAGCCAGTACGAAGTCGCCAAGTCGCCATTCTATCCGCGCTTCGACGCCGAGGCCGCAGTGGGCGCAAACAACAACATCGGGGGCGAAGAAGGCCATGACAACGAATGGCGGGTCGGCGTGGTAATGAACTACAACCTGTTCCGCGGCGGCAGCGACAAGGCACGCCTGGCTTCCGACGCGCACAAGATCAACCAGGCCATGGACATCCGCAACAATGCCCTGCGCCAACTCAACGAAAACATTCACCTGGCCTGGAACGCCATGGTCAACGCCAAGAAGCAAACACCGACCGCCCGCGAATACGCCGATACCAGTAAGCGCGTGCGCGTGGCGTACCAGGATCAGTTCGGCCTCGGCCAACGGACCCTGCTCGACCTGCTGGACAGTGAAAACGAGCTTTACAACGCCAACCGTCGCTACACAGAAGTGCGCTACACCGAAGAGTATTCGATGTACCGTGTACTGGCGAACATGGGCCAGTTGCTGAGCAAGCAACGGGTGGTACTGCCCGCCGATGCGATTGCCCAGACCGAAGTGAAGAACGAAGCCCGTTTGCCTGAAATGAAGTAGTCCACGGAGCGATCAATGTGACCAGCATGGAACCCGGCAACACCGGTGTCGATCCGCGCCTGAGCTTCGATGATCCGCTTCTGGATGGCCTGCTGATCCTCTGCAAACTCCACGGCGCGACGGTCAGTCGCGCCAGCCTGAGTGCCGGGCTGCCAATGGCACACCAACGCCTGAGCCTGGAGCTGCTGCCACGCGCAGCAGCCCGGGCTGGTTTGCAGGCGCGTTTACTGCGTCGCGACCTCAAAGACATCTCCCCGCTCAACCTGCCCGTGCTCCTGTTGCTCAACAACGGTTGTACCGCGGTATTGCGCCGTTACGGCGAAGATGGCCAGGTACTGATCCTGCCCAGCGAGGCCGACGGTGGCGAACAATGGATAAGCCCCGAGGAACTCGCCACAAACTACAGTGGCCAGGCGTTGTTCGCCCGGCCACGCCATGAACTCGAAGACCTGCGCTCGCCTCTGGTACCGCGGGTCCAGGCCTGGTTCCGCGATACGCTGAAACTGTCGAAATGGCTGTACAGTGACGCGATCCTGGCAAGTTTCCTGATCAACCTGCTGGGCCTGATGGTGCCGCTGTTCGTGATGCAGACCTACGACCGCGTGGTGCCCAACCAGGCCACCTCGACCTTGTGGGTATTGGCTATCGGTCTGCTGATCGGTACCGCTTTCGAACTGGTGCTGCGGGTGGTGCGCGCGCATTTGCTCGACACTGCCGGCAAGAAAACCGACGTGATCCTGTCGGCGACCCTGTTCGAGCGCATCACCGGCATGGCGATGAAAGCCCGGCCGGCCACCATCGGCGGATTCGCCCAGAGCATTCATGACTTCCAGGGCCTGCGCGAATTTCTCACCGCCGTGACCCTCACCAGCCTGATCGACCTGCCCTTCGCCCTGCTGATGCTGGTGGTGATCGGCCTGCTCGGCGGCTGGCTGGTGGTGATCCCGGTGCTGGCGTTTCCGATCACCATCATCTTCGCCATGGTGATTCAGGCGCGCCTGCGCGACACGGTACAGAAAAGCCTCAGCCTCGGCGCCGAACGCCAGGCGCTACTGATTGAAACCCTCAGCGGCCTGGAAACCCTCAAGGCCTGTAGCGCTGAAAGCGAGCGCCAGCACAAATGGGAAAGCACCCACGGTGCCCTCACCCGCCTCGACAGCCACGCCCGTAATCTCTCGGCCCTGGCGACCAACGGCACGCTGTTCATCCAGCAGTTCTCCGGCATGGCGACCATCGTCGCCGGGGTCTACAGCATCATCGCCGGCAACCTCAGCGTCGGTGCGCTGGTGGCGACCTACATGCTCGGCAGTCGGGTACTTTCGCCCCTGGGACAGATCGCCGGACTGATCACGCGCTACCAGCAAGCACAACTGACCATGAAGAGCACCGACGCGTTGATGGGCCTGCCCCAGGAGCGCGACGCCAGACAACGGCCACTGGAGCGCACGCAACTGCAAGGCGGGCTGGATGTCGTTGGCGTGACCTTCCACTACAACGGCCAGAGCGCTCCGGCGCTGGGCAATGTCAGTTTCAGCGTCAAACCCGGCGAACGTATCGGCATCATCGGGCGCAGCGGCTCCGGCAAAAGCACCCTGGCCCGCCTGGTAATGGGTTTCTACGAACCGGATGAAGGCCAACTGCTGCTCGATGGCCTGGACCTGCGGCAACTGGACGTCGCCGACCTGCGCCATCAGATCGGCTATGTCGCCCATGACCTTCCGCTGCTGGCCGGCAGCCTGCGCGACAACCTGACCCTCGGTGCGCGCTACATCAGCGATGCACGCATGCTCGAAGTCGCGGAACTCACCGGCGTCACTGAACTGGCCCGGCAACACCCGCAGGGCTTCGACCGTCCCGTGGGCGAGCGCGGACAACTGCTGTCCGGCGGCCAGCGTCAGGCGGTATTGCTGGCCCGGGCATTGTTGCTCGACCCGCCGATCATGCTGCTCGATGAACCCACCAGCGCCATGGACAACAGCAGCGAAGACGTCCTGCGGCAAAAACTCCACGGCTGGGTGCAGGGCAAAACCATCCTGCTGGTCACGCACCGCACCTCGATGCTCAGCCTGGTAGATCGGTTGGTGGTGCTGGACAACGGAAGGATCGTCGCCGACGGGCCGAAAGAATCGGTCATCGATGCACTGCGCAAGGGCCGCGTCGGCTCTGCGGCTGTCTAGGAGTGGTCCATGTCTGACTCCCCGCCTGTCACGTCAAAAGCACGTGGCTACTTCGACAGTTTCAGCAAAAGTGCCGAAACCGAATTCATGCCGGAAACCGCCGGCGCTTCGTTGCAGGACTCCCCGCGCGGGTCGCGCATCACCGTGTGGCTGGCGGCCGGGCTGATTGTCAGTGCGCTCGTCTGGGCCAAATTCGCCGTGCTGCAGGAAGTCACCATGGGCGAAGGCAAGGCGATCCCGTCGAGCAAGGTGCAAGTGATCCAGAACCTGGAGGGCGGCATCGTCACTGAAATCTTCGTACGCGAAGGGCAAATGGTGAACAAGGGCGATACTTTGCTGCGCCTGGATGACACCCGCTACCTGTCGAACAAGGGTGAAAGCGAAGCCGATCGTTATGCCCTGACCGCGCAGGTCGAACGGCTCTCCGCCGAAGCCGAGGGCCGCCCCTTCAAGCTGTCAGAAGAAGTTATCGCCAAAGCCCCGCAAGTGGCCGAAGACGAGCGCTCGCTGTATGAGCAACGGCAACGTCGACTGGCCAGTGAACAGAGGACATTGAGCGAACAACTTCGGCAAAAAACCCAGGAACTGGCGGAGTTCAGGTCGAAACAGGGGCAGTTCAGTTCCAGCCTCGCGTTGTTGCAGCAAGAGATGAACATGTCCACGCCACTGGTGGGCACCGGGGCGGTGTCGCCGGTGGAGATCCTGCGCCTCAAACGCAGCGCGGTGGAGATTCGCGGCTCGCTGAACGCCACGACCCTGGCCATTCCCCGGGCCGAATCGGCGATCAACGAGATCAAGAGCAAGATCGATGAGTCGGAACAGACCTTTCGCTCGGAAGCGGCGAAAGAATTGAATGAGAAACGCACCGACCTGTCGAAAATAACGGCATCGAGCATCGCTATCGATGACCGCGTGACACGCACCACGGTGGTTTCACCGGTACACGGCATCATCAAGGTGCTGAAGGTCAATACCATCGGTGGCGTGGTCCAGCCGGGCAGCGACATGGTGGAGATCGTGCCGCTGGAAGACAACCTGCTGATCGAAGCCAAGGTGCGCCCACAGGACGTAGCGTTCCTGCATCCGGGCCAGAAAGCCATGGTCAAATTCAGCGCCTACGACTACACGATCTACGGCGGCCTGAGCGCGAAGCTGGAACTGATCGGCGCCGACACCATCACCGATGACAAGGGCAACAGCTTCTACCTGATTCAGGTGCGCACCGACAAAAACCACTTGGGCGGGGACGCGAAACCGCTGCTGATCATTCCAGGGATGGTGGCGACGGTGGACATCATTACCGGGGAGAAGACGGTGCTGGATTACCTGCTCAAGCCGGTGTTGAAAGCGCGGACCGAGGCGATGCGCGAGCGCTAGTCACTATTCAGGATCTCTTGTGATCGTTCCACCGGCATCGCGAGCATCCTCGCTCCCGCAGTGTCCGTGTCGTACACAAACACTGTGAACACGAAAAACCTGTGGGAGCGGGCTTGCCCGCGAAGGGGTCAGCAAAAGCGCCGACTATTTCGGCCCATGATTACGCTGAAAAACCTCCTCCCCCATCGCCGCAATCTGCCCCTCGATCAATGCTTCGAAAGGCTTGAGCAACGGCGCAAAAGAAGCTGGCGCCTCAAGGCTTTCCAGCGCCTGCACAATCGCCTCCACCGTCGACAGCGCCCCCGGTCCTGGTGCCTTGCGCAGTCGATAACGGGACACGCCGCCTTCAGCCAGCGTCACCCTGGGTAACGCGGCCAGCAGCGGATTGAGGTGCAGCATCTTGCGCGCCTTGCGCCAGGTGCCGTCAGGAACCACCAGCAACAGTGGCTCACTCGTGGCGCCATAGGCCTGCATGGGTTGCGCATCCTCACCGGGAAACAACAATCGCGCCTGATACCCCGGCTGATTCAACAGCCTCGGCAGATCCTCGAACACCTCGCCCACGATCAGCTCGGCATTGTTCAAGCCCCACGCGGCCAGGCGCGCGGTATTCAAGGCATGACTCACTTCACTGGGATGTTGCAACAGCAACACCCGGGTGCGGCTGTCGAGGCTCGGGATCAGCGGGCACAGGCAATGGCTTTGTGGGCGCAGGCAACGGGGGCATTCAATTCTGGACATCGTCAGGCCTGATTCAGTTGGGCTTTGAGCAAATCGCGGAAGGTCTGGATCAGCGGCTCACGGCTGCGACCACGGCGCATGATCATCGAAAATGGCGCCTGATAGCCGAAAGTCGCCGGCAGCAATACGCGCAAATCGCCCTTGTCCGCCCAAGACTGGGCATAGTGCTCAGGCAGGTAGCCGATGTAGGCGCCGGACAACACCAGGATCAACTGCGCCTCCATACTTTCCACGGTGGCGGCACTGTGCTTGAAGCCGTGGCGAGCCAGTTCGGCCTGACTCCAGTAGCCGCGCCCGACCATGCGCTGCTGGGTAATGACCTGCTCGGGAATGCGCCGCTCGTTGAACAGCGGGTGACGGCTGCTGCAATACAACCAGTGCTGTTCGCGGTACAGCGGCATGTACACCAGACCACTCATACGCGTGGAAAACGCACCGATGGCCAGGTCGAGGCGATTGTCCTGCACGCCCAGCTGCAATTCGTAAGGGCTCATCACCGACAGGTGCAAGTGCACGGCTGGGTGCTCCTGGCTGTAGGCGCCGATAGCTTCGGCAAAGGGCAAGGCCTTGTCGCTTACGGTGGAGTCGATCACCCCCAGGTTCAGCGTGCCGCGCAACTCGCCCTTGAGGGCGGCGGCGTACTGTTCGAACCCTTCCAGCTCACCCAGCAGCCGTAAGGTTTCCTGATGAAACAGCTCGCCCTTGCTGGTCAGGCTGAAACCACCCCGGCCGCGATGGCACAGGACCAGGCCCAGCGCGCCTTCGAGCTGACTCATGTAAGTGCTGATGGCCGACGTCGAGAGGTTGAGCTCCTGCTGGGCGTTGGCAAAACCCTGATGGCGCACCACGCTGACGAAGATGCGCAATAGTTTGAGGTCGGGTAAAGCGTTGGCCATGGGGGCTCCGTAACTTGTTCAGTGAGTCGGCGTTGTCGGATGGGCGGTTGCTGCGCAACCAATCGCCAGCAAGCCGGCTCCTACAGAATGATCGCTGACCCTTTAGGAACCGGCTTGCTGGCGATCGGCCCGCCCGGACAACGCATATCTCAAGCCGGGAAGTCTATCTCCCCCTCCGCCATTAGTTTAGAAAAATCTGAACTAAGTATTTGCCCGTAGCGATTCTTCCCGGCCACTACATTTCGCAGAATCCGCCCAAACCGGTGCCCGTACCTCCCGTGAACGGCGCAACCGACATAAATAAAACAAACGACGATGAGGCCTTACCCGTGGACAAGATTCTTCACCAACCACTGGGCGGCAACGAAATGCCGCGCTTCGGCGGCATCGCCACCATGATGCGACTCCCCCATTTGAATACCGCTGCCGGTCTGGACGCTGCCTTCGTAGGCGTGCCACTGGACATCGGTACCTCCCTGCGCCCAGGCACCCGTTTCGGACCTCGCGAAATCCGCGCTGAATCGGTAATGATCCGCCCATACAACATGGCCACCGGCGCTGCCCCGTTCGACTCGCTGTCGGTTGCCGATATTGGTGACATTGCGATCAACACCTTCAACCTGCTGGATGCCGTGCGGATCATCGAAGAATCCTACGACAACATCCTCGAACACGATGTGATCCCCCTGACGCTGGGCGGCGACCACACCATCACCCTGCCGATCCTGCGTGCCATCCATAAAAAGCACGGCAAGGTCGGTCTGGTGCACATCGATGCCCACGCCGATGTAAACGATCACATGTTTGGCGAGAAAATCGCCCACGGCACCACCTTCCGTCGCGCCGTCGAAGAAGGTCTTCTGGATCCTGAGCGTGTGGTGCAGATTGGCCTGCGCGCGCAGGGCTACACCGCTGACGACTTCAACTGGAGCCGCAATCAGGGTTTCCGTGTGGTTCAGGCCGAAGAGTGCTGGCACAAATCCCTGGCGCCATTGATGGCCGAAGTTCGCGAGAAAGTCGGCAATGGTCCGGTGTACCTGAGCTTTGATATCGACGGCATCGACCCGGCCTGGGCACCCGGTACCGGCACCCCGGAAATCGGCGGCCTGACGACCATTCAGGCAATCGAGATCGTTCGCGGCTGCCAAGGCCTCGACCTCGTCGGCTGTGATCTGGTAGAAGTCTCGCCCGCTTACGACACCACCGGTAACACCTCGCTGCTGGCCGCCAACCTGCTGTACGAAATGCTCTGCGTACTGCCTGGCGTGGTCCACCGCTGAGGACTGCGCATTACCTGTGGTCAACGAATTACCTGTGGGTTCGTGGCGCCACAGCGGTTGATTTTCGCCTCACAATAAAAAAGACAATCGGAGACACGCCATCATGGCTTTGGATTTATTCGTCGTACTCATCTACGCCGCTGCGATGCTGATACTCGGCTACTACGGCATGCGCAAGGCCAAGACCAACGAAGATTTTTTAGTCGCCGGTCGCAATCTCGGTCCAAGCCTGTACATGGGCACCATGGCCGCCACCGTTCTGGGTGGCGCGTCCACCGTGGGCACCGTACGTCTTGGCTTCGTCCATGGCATTTCCGGTTTCTGGCTGTGCGCGGCACTGGGTTGCGGGATCGTGGCACTTAACCTGTTCCTCGCCAAACCGCTGCTGAAACTGAAGATCTACACCGTTACCCAGGTGCTGGAAAAACGCTACAACCCGATGGCCCGCTCCGCGAGCGCGGTGATCATGCTGGCGTACGCACTGATGATCGGCGTGACCTCGATCCTGGCCATCGGCACCGTGCTGCAAGTGCTGTTCGGCCTGCCATTCTGGATTTCGGTACTGCTCGGTGGCGGCGTCGTGGTGATCTACTCGGCCATTGGCGGCATGTGGTCCTTGACCCTGACCGACATCGTCCAGTTCGTCATCAAGACTGTCGGCCTGATGTTCATCCTGTTGCCTATCTGCCTGTACCGCGTCGGCGGTTGGGATGAGTTGGTGTTGAAACTGCCGGCGGCGAGCTTCAGCTTCACCACCATCGGCTGGGACACCATCATCACCTACTTCATGATCTACTTCTTCGGCATCCTGATCGGTCAGGACATCTGGCAACGGGTGTTCACCGTCAAGACCGCCAAAGTCGCCCAGGTCGCCGGTACCGCAGCCGGTATCTACTGCATCCTTTACGGCCTGGCCTGCGCCCTGATCGGCATGGCCGCTCACGTGCTGATCCCGGATCTGGACAACGTCAACAACGCCTTCGCCGCTATCGTGAAACTGTCCCTGCCGGACGGTATCCGTGGCCTGGTGATCGCCGCCGCCCTGGCCGCCATGATGTCCACCGCCAGCGCCGGCCTGCTCGCCGCTGCCACCACCCTGACCGAAGACCTGTTGCCGAAACTGCGTGGCGGCAAACAGTCGAGCCTGGCCATCAACCGCCTGTTCACCCTGTTGACCGGCTGCGTGGTGCTGGCGATTGCTCTGATCGTGAACGACGTGATCAGCGCCCTGACCCTGGCCTACAACCTGCTGGTGGGTGGCATGCTGGTCCCGCTGATGGGGGCGATCTTCTGGAAACGCGCGACCACCGCCGGCGCCATCGCCAGCATGGGCATGGGCTTCGCCACTGCTCTGCTGTTCATGGTCAAGGACGGTCTGGATGCCAACACTCCGATCTACTACAGCCTTGGTGTAAGCCTTTTGAGCTTCGTGATGGTCAGCCTGCTGTCCCGCCGCCCCTTGCCACTGGCAAGCGCTGCCTAAACTGAAAAAAGTGGTTTAACTTTTTTCTTCGACGAGTGTGGCGTCGGTTGCCACACTCGTTTTTTTTCGCCTGCAGGAAAGCGCTCATGAAAATCGTAAGCCGCGATCAGTGGTTCGAGGTGCAACAGCTCAGCGATGGCATCCGCCTGATTCATGAGCCCTATATCCGCCCCTTCTACCGCTGCAACCTGTGGCACGTTCAAGGCCGCGACAAAGACCTGCTGCTGGACAGTGGCTCGGGCCTGGTCAGCTTGCGCGAGCAACTGCCCTGGATCACCGAACGGCCGCTGGTGGCGGTGGCCAGTCACTGCCACTTTGATCACATTGCCGGCCATCACGAATTTCCCGAACGCCTGGTACATCCCGCCGAAGCTGAAATTCTTGCTGCGCCAGATGGCGAAAACGACTTGAGCAGGGCATTTGTCGGTGACGACATGTTCGAGGCGCACCCGGACTGCCCGTTGTGCTACGCCGAATACCGGGTCAAGGCCGCCCCGGCCACCGGGATGATCGAGGATGGCGACGTGCTGGATCTGGGCAACAGGGTATTACAGGTGATACACACTCCGGGACACTCCCCGGGTGGCATCTGCCTGTACGAAGCCTCGACCCAAACCCTGTTCAGTGGCGACATCATCTACGACGGTCCGCCGGTCGAAGACGCCTACCACTCCAACCTCGACGACTACACCCGCAGCCTGCAGCGCCTGCTGGGATTGTCGATCCGTACGGTGCATGGCGGGCATTTCGGTAGTTTTTCCGGGGAACACCTGCACCACATGATTGACCAATGGCAGCGTTGCCACGGCTGAAGCCTGCTGTACTGATCTTCAGGAAAAACACTCAGGGACTAAAAAATAACATTCACGATGAATTGCCATGAACAGACAAGCCGTTCGCGCCGTCGTGCACCGTCACATCAGCCGTCTGCTGGACGGCCGCAGTGACTTCGACGACAACACCAGTCTGGAGCAGTTGGGACTGGACAGGGAAGATATCGAAGAGCTGATCTTCCATCTGGAGGATGAACTGAAACTGACGGCCTTTACCGCCGAAGAGGACCGGTTGCTTAAATCCGCGAGGACGGTCAATGACTTGAGCCAGATCTTGCTGGAGATTGGACGGGATTGAGGGCTATGACAAAGCTGCTGGTATTGGCTGCCGGGAATATGGAGGTGAATTGCTTTTGTGGGGACTGGGGGATTGGGGGATTGGGGGATTGGGTAGCTCTGAGTGGCTCTGAAGACTTGAGGTCTGAGTGGCACTGAAGCTCTGAGTGGGTCTGAAGATTTGGAGCTCTGAGTGGCTCTGAAGATCTGACCAGGTCTGTGGCGAGGGGGCTTGCCCCCGTTGGGCTGCGCAGCAGCCCCAAAATGCTTTAATTCGGTGATGTCTGGCAGACGCATCAGGCGATTTATGGAGTACATACGACTGCTTCGCAGCCGAACGGGGGCAAGCCCCCTCGCCACAGAAGCCCCCCCACCTCAGAAGCCCCTTAGCCACAGAAGCCCCCTCGCCACAGCGAGCCTTCGATCAAGCTTTTCGGACTGACGTTACCGGCGACGCTGCTGGCGTCGGCGTTGCTCGTCGTCGGTGCGGATAGGCACAGGTTGCAGAGGCGGTTCGATCAAACCGAGTGCGACACCCAGGTCATGCAGCCAGTTTTGGATTTTCTCTTTCATGGTGCCCCCTTCAGGGTAGTGCCGAGCGGCCAAAATTCAGTAGCCCCTTCGCACTGATAATAGTCCGAAGTCCTGCGCAATGCTCGCCCAAAGTGGCAACGATCTGTTACTGAATCCATCACAATCAGCCTGGGTTCAGGCAATTGCCCGTTCCTGAGCCATCGTGGAGGGAAAAATCGCCTGCTGTGATAGTGGTGGCCCCCTCTTCACCCCTGTCAGTGCTGCCCGAGGGCTTTGCGCAAACGACGACGCAGCCACTGTTCAGCGCTGACAAAGGTAATGCCCAACAACACCAGCACCGCACCGATGATGAAGTTGATGCTCAACTCTTCGCCCAGTAGCACGACACCGAACGTGACGCCAAACAACGGCGTCATGAACGAGAAAACCGCCAGATTGGCCGCCAGGTAACGACGCAACAGCCAGAACCACACCAGGTAACTGAAGAACGACACCACCACGCCCTGGAACAGCACGCTGGTCACCCCCGTGGAGGTCAGGCTGACGTGAGTGATCTGGCCGCTGAGCAGGGCAATCAGCAGCAGACCGACGAAGCCGATGATCAGTTGATAGAACAGGGTCAGCGTCACCGGCGCTTCCGAGAGCCGCGAGGCACGCACCACCACCGTGGTCGCGCCCCACGCCGCGCCCGCCAGGACGCCCAAGGCGTCGCCCAGCAACATGCGTCGATCAAGGTTGTCCCAGGACAGGCCGCCCGCAAAGGCGATGGCGATCCCGATAAAGGCCAGGACAATGCCCAACCACTGCAGCGCCCTCAAACGCTCACTGGGCAACAGCCAGTGCACGCCTAAAGCGGTAAAGATCGGCGCGGTATAAAGGAACACCGACATGTGCGCCGCCGTGGTCAGTTGCAGGCCTTCGGATATGAAAAAAAACTCCAGGCCAAACAACGCGCCAGCCAACAGTCCGCCACGCCAGGTGTTGCCGACCTGATCCCAGCCCCCCTTCCAGCAGATCAGCAGCCCGACCAGCAACGCTGACATGCCCGAACGCCCGACCGCCTGCATGACCGGCGCAATATCCGGCGCTGCCCATTTGATCATGACTTGCTGAATGCCCCAGATCAGACACAAGCCGATCATCACTTGCAGGGCGAAACCGTCGGCGGTACGCCGGCTGGCACTCACCGGAACACCTCAATGGCATAAGACATGGCAGTGGCTCACAGATTAAAAAGCAAAGCCCCGACTCGAGGCCGGGGCAAAGTTGATGCTATCGATTATTGATCAAATGGCCAGAAAAAGCCGCTTGTTGATGACGTTGACATACCTGGACGCGCCAAGTGCGCCGACGTCACCGTGCTGCAATCAAGTCCGGCCATTGGCGATAACGTGCGGCCAACCTGATCGATGCACGAGCTTACGCAGGGCTCAGCTCAGTTCAATGCGATCGGCATGAATGACAATCTGGCCATTCTTGTACAACGCGCCGATAGCTTTCTTGAAGTTGCCTTTGCTGACGCCGAACAGGCTGCTGATCAAGGCCGGATCGCTCTTGTCGCTGACTGCCAGCGTGCCGTTGTTGTCGCGTAATTTGGCGAGGATCTTCGAATTCAGGCTGGTGGCCGCTTCCTGACCGACCGGCTGCAGACTCAGGCTGATCTTGCCATCGGCACGAACTTCCTTGATGAAGCCCTTCTCTTCTTTACCGGCGCGCATGAACTTGAAGATTTCGTTCTTGTGAATCAGGCCCCAATGCTTGTTATTGATGATCGCCTTGAAGCCCATGTCGGTGGCTTCGGCAACCAGCAGGTCCACTTCCTGGCCCGGGGTGTAGTTGGCCGGGGTCTTGTCCAGATAGCGGTCCAGGCGTGCGGTCGCGGTGATACGACGGGTGTGCTTGTCGAGGTAGACGTGCACCACCACGTATTCGCCGGCCGTCATCTGGCGCTTTTCTTCGGAGTAGGGCAGCAACAGATCTTTTGGCAGCCCCCAATCGAGGAATACACCGATGCTGTTGACTTCAACAACTTTCAAACTGGCGAATTCACCGACTTGAACTTTCGGTTTTTCAGTAGTTGCGATGAGTTTGTCATCGCTATCCAGATAAATAAAAACGTTGAGCCAGTCTTCATCTTCAGTGGGAATATCTTTTGGAATATAACGATTCGGCAAAAGGATCTCGCCATCCGCGCCGCCATCCAGATATAAACCGAAGTTAGTGTGTTTAACTATTTGTAAACTGTTGTAACGCCCGACTAAAGCCATGTCCAATACCCTCATTGCGTGGGTGACATTCTACCCGGTTTTATGCGTCACGTTGGGGGCCCGGCACGCCTGCGCGCAATTATCCGCCTGGAACCATGGATTTGCGGGGTCCGCAGGCTCCACGCCCGGCCGCTCGTCAGATCAATCCGGCTATTTGCGCCCGACCCGGGCCAGTAACAAGCATTAACTCAGCCAGTGATGTTCTTATTTAAAACAGCAGCTTAGGCACATATTTCGAGTATTTTCCGGCCATTGACCCGATCCTTTCCCTGCACATTTCGAGGGGATATTTGCCAAGCAATCGGCAGGTATTTCCTGTACTATGCCTGGCCAAGTTAATTTTCTACAGGTTAATGGCCGCCATGCGCGTAAAAGCATCCACCAGCAAAGCAAAGCCAGCTCCAGCCGTCGAAACCAGCGAATCGATCAACAGCCAGATCGCTGCATTCTTGAAGTCCGGCGGTGAAATCCAGCAAATTGCCAAAGGCGTCAGCGGCCAGACGTTCGGCCCGTCCAAGCAGATCACCCTGGGCAAAAAGTAATACCCCCGCCACACCTGGTCCCAAAGCGCTTTGAGCTTCGAAGCGCTTGGACTGGAACCCTCGCAATCCCCTCCGTCATTCCAGCAATCAGATAAAAATCGACGAACGGCCCCCGATGCCGATCATTCGCCGTTATCCTTGCACGCGTCTGGATCAAGCGTTTCAGCCCGACACGGCTGCCTTCGCTGCTCATGGAGTGATGCATGTTCAAATTTTCCTGCATATCGGTATGCCTCGCCAGCCTGCTGGCATGTTCGGTGGTGCACGCGCAGATTTTCCAGCGCGAACTGGGTGACTTCGACCTCAAGCTCGGCACCAGCCCCACACGCAGCATGGCCCAGGGCCTGGTCAAACCCTCGGCGGTCGGCTCGTTCCACGGCGGTCTGGACCTGAGTCACGGCAGCGGTTTCTATTTTGGCCAATGGTCGCCGAGCATGGGCATCAGCCCGGGAAAAAATCTCGAAATCGACTCCTACCTGGGCTTCAAACAACCCTTCGACCGAACGCTGGGCTACGAAGTGGGGATGATCCGCTACAGTTACCCCGAAGTGGATACCCTCGACAGCCATGAGCTTTTCGGTGGCCTGACCTTGCTTGGCAGCCGTTTCGGCGTTGCCTTCAGCAACGACCCGGACAGACAGAACAGCACCCTGTTCGCGGACCTGGCGGGTAATCAACCGTTCGGCATCGGCGTCAGCATGAAATACACCAGCCACCAGTTCAACGCACCGGTCGCAGTGGATGGCGGGTATGTCGGCAGCTTCACCGATTGGTCGCTGAAACTGTCCCGACCGTTCATGGGCATCGATGTGGATTTGATCTACAGCGATTCCAGCCTGCGCGGCAACGATTGTTCGGCTTACGTCGGGCATAACAGCCAATGCGACGGGCTGGTTACCCTCAAGGCCGAGCGCGCGTTTTATTGATCGGCTGAACTGCCGGGCTCATCCTGGGATCAAACGACCATCAAATCCCGAAGGCAGACTTTCGCAAGGATTCGCCTATGTCACGCTGGCTTAAACCCGTAGCCTTTGCGCTCACCTTTGCCCTCGCCCTTGGCGCATGTAGCCGCGTGGGCGTGGCCTACCGCAACCTCGACGTGATAATTCCCTGGACGCTCAGCGACTATCTGAACATGAACGGCGAGCAGAAAAACTGGCTGAACGAACGGCTGAAGGAACACCTGACCTGGCACTGCACCACACAATTGCCCGGTTATCTTGATTGGCTGGACCGCTTGCAGGAAATGATCGAAAGCAACCAGATCACCGATACCGCCCTGCAGGAACGTACCCGGGAAGCTGAACAGGCAATCGCTGAAACCGCCCGGGCAATCACCCCATCGGTCATCGAGTTGTTGCAGGGGCTGGATGACAAGCAAGTGGCCGAGATGAACGACGCCTTCGCCAAGGACCAGCGCAAACGTCAGGAGGAATACCTCAAGCCGCCCCTCGATCAGCAGATCAAGGAACGTGGTGAGCGCATGAGCAAGCGTCTCAATGACTGGCTCGGGCCGCTCAGCCCTGCTCAGCAACAGCGAGTGGTTGCGTGGTCCACGGCCTTGGGCGACCAGAACACTCAGTGGATTGCCAACCGCGCGCATTGGCAGAAGCAGTTCAGTGCCGCTGTTGCGCAACGCCAAAGCCCGCAGTTCCCGCAGCGCATCGAGACACTGCTGGTCAATCGCGAGAGTTTGTGGACGCCCGAATACCGTCAGGCCTTCGCCAATACCGAGGCCCAGGCTCGCTCGCTGATCGTCGACCTGATGGCTCAAAGCACACCGATGCAACGCCAGCGCTTGCTGACGAAGATCGAGGGCGTAAGGAAGGACTTCAGCGATCTAAAATGCCTGAAGGCGGCGAAACAAGGTTGATGCCATGCCGCCCGCTCCCTGTAGTCGCGAGCATGCTCGCGAAAAACGTCAACGATGAGGCGTTTTGTCTGGTAGCCCCGTGCGTCAGATGGTTTTTCGCGAGCATGCCCGCTCCTACAGGGGCGTGATCATGAACGGCTCAGGCAATCTGCGCCTTGGATGCCACCTCATCGAACGTCGCCTCATCCAGGGCATCTTCCTGCTCGTCCAGTACCTGCCGCGGATGATCATTGCCCGGAATACTGCTGTCGAGCAGGCTCAACAGGCACGACCCCCTGGGCGTCAACACGAAGTTCTCGCCGTTGCCGCCTTCATCCTCGGGCCGTGAAGCAATGTAGCCTCGCAGCAGCAGTAACCTTTCATAATCACTGGCCACTGTTTTCAGGTGGTCAAGATTCTCGATCGGCTCACCTTCCGCAGCTTTCTGCGCTGCGTGCTGCTCGGCATAAGGCCGGGGGGTGAAGCTGTGGCCGGCGCTGTTCTGCGCTTCATGCAGCAAGCGCTCGATTAAATCCCAGTTATAAGTCGTCATCCTGATTCAACCTCCGGTGCCCGTGTGATTGAGAGGGGCCTTAAAGGTTGTGACCTGTGCACTCGACAGCCGTTCAGCCTGGCGTGCAGGGATGATCGACCGGCGGTATGTCGAATCCCACACCAGCCAAACGACTAGCCTGTGTAAGCCGACTCCCAGCCCCTCGCAGGAGAAAACCACCATGAGTATTCAGAATCATCCCGTCGTGTCTCGGGAAGAATGGCTAGCGGCCCGCAAGGAACACCTGGCCCATGAAAAAGCCTTTACCAAAGAACGGGACAGGCTCAGTGCCGAACGCCGCGCCCTGCCCTGGGTGAAAATCGACAAGGATTACCATTTCCAGGGCGCAGAGGGTCAATTGAGTCTCGCGGACCTGTTCGGCGGTCGCAGCCAGCTTGCCATCTACCACTTCATGTTTGCCCAAGGCTGGGACGAAGGTTGCCCCGGCTGTTCATTCCTATCGGACCACATTGACGGTGCCAACCAGCATCTGGCCCACCATGACGTGGCAGTGGTGGCCGTTTCCCACGCTCCGTTTGCCGAATTCCAGGCGTTCAGGCGTCGCATGGGCTGGAAGTTCGACTGGGTGTCGTCAGAGGGCTGCGACTTCAACTACGACTTTGGCGTCACGGCCCGGGCCGAAGATGTCGCAAACGGCAAGGCCACCTACAACTACGAAAAAACCGACGGTTCAGAAGAAGAACTCCCCGGCCTCAGTGTGTTTTATCGCAACGAAACCGGGGAAATTTTCCACACCTATTCCACCTATGCCCGAGGCCTGGACATGCTCGTGGGTGCCTACAACTACCTCGACCTGATGCCCAAGGGCCGTAATGAAGAAGAAATCATGGAATGGGTGCGGCATCACGATTGTTATGAGGAACAGGCCAAGTCCAGCTGTTGCCATGGTGGGTAACCCGCAGCATCCGAGTCGCGGTCATCGCCAGTTAGTGAACTTTTGCCCAAGGGCAGCGCTCAACCGGTTAACCCGCCTTAACCGGAACTGAGGCCTGCCCCGATGAAAACACTGCTCAAACTTACCCTCGGCGTCGCCCTGACCTGCGCCCTGCCCGCCTGGGCCTGCACGCCCGAAGAGGCCACCGCCAAACGCGAACAACTGGCACAGGAAGTGACCAGGCTCACTGAACAGAACCCGGCCAAGGCCAAGGAGATCAACGACGAACTGCAGAAGATGGATCTGGGCACTGCCGCCAAGGACTTGCCGGACAAGTGCCAGTTGATTGATCAGCGCTTGAAGGAGCTGGGGTCGGCTGAAAAAAAAGCTGACAGCTGACAGCAAAGAACGCAGCCTTCGGCAACTGCTACGGGCCAGTGCGATTTTTTGACGTAAAAAAACCCGGACGCTGTCCGGGTTTTTTATTGCCGCTTGAAACCGAATTACTCGGCGGCCGGTGCTTCCGGCTTGCGGCGCTTGAGCGGCGCCATGCCGTCGCTGCTCACCAGCGAATCGCTTTTTGGCCGGTTGGCGCTCTTGCGCTTGGTCGGAGTCTTGGCGGCAGTTTTCTTCTTGTCGCCCTTGGCGTCGGTCTTTTTCTTCTTCACGCCAACGGCCTTGCCCGAAGCCTTGACCTTTTTCGGTCCGCCGTAGGTGCCTTTGACTTCCTTGATGGTGCGGCGCTCGAAGCTCTGCTTGAGGTAGCGCTCGATGCTCGACATCAGGTTCCAGTCGCCGTGGCAGATCAACGAGATCGCCAGGCCATCGTTGCCGGCACGGCCGGTACGACCGATGCGGTGAACATATTCGTCGCCGCTGCGCGGCATGTCGAAGTTGATCACCAGGTCCAGGCCGTCCACGTCCAGGCCGCGAGCGGCAACGTCGGTGGCCACGAGAATTTTCACGCCGCCCTGCTTCAGACGGTCGATCGCCAGCTTGCGATCCTTCTGGTCCTTGTCGCCGTGCAGCACGAATGCCTTGTATTCCTGGGCAACCAGGCGGCCGTAGATACGGTCGGCCATGGCCCGGGTGTTGGTGAACACGATGGCCTTCTGATAGGTCTCGTTGGCCAGCAGCCAGTTCACGATCTGTTCTTTGTGCTGGTTGTGGTCAGCGGTGATGATCTGCTGACGGGTGGTTTCGTTCAGCTGGCTGACCGCGTTTAGCTGCAAGTGCTCAGGGTTGTTCAAGACCTTGGCAACCATTTCACGCAGGCCCGAACCGCCTGTGGTGGCGGAGAACAGCATGGTCTGCTGACGATTGGTGCACTCGTCGACCAGACGCTGTACGTCTTCGGCAAAGCCCATGTCGAGCATGCGGTCGGCTTCGTCGAGCACCAGCACTTCGACTTCCTTGAGGTCGAGGTTACCGGCGTTCAGTTGCTCGATCATCCGCCCCGGCGTACCGATCAGGATGTCCGGCACCTTGCGCAGCATGGCGGCCTGGACCTTGAAGTCTTCACCGCCGGTGATCAGGCCGGACTTGATGAAGGTGAACTGCGAGAAGCGTTCTACTTCTTTCAAGGTTTGCTGGGCCAGCTCACGGGTCGGCAGCAGGATCAGGGTCTTGATGCTGACGCGGATTTTCGCCGGGCCGATCAAGCGATTGAGGATAGGCAAAACGAATGCAGCGGTTTTGCCGCTACCGGTTTGCGCTGTCACCCGCAGGTCACGCCCTTGGAGCGCCAGCGGAATGGCCGCTGCTTGCACTGGCGTTGGCTCGACAAATTTAAGCTCGGCCACGGCTTTGAGCAGGCGTTCGTGCAGGGCGAATTGGGAAAACACGGGTGCTACCTCGAAGAAATGCAAAAAAACAGCTGCATAGGGTACCGGTTTCGAGCGCGTAGGCCGAGTTTCTTTATGCAAAAGGCAGCAAACAGTGACTTTTTTGTTGCCTGATTTGTTAACGAACGTAATACAAAGCGTCTTAAATGCTCTAATTGCCCGTCGCGCCTTACAGAAGAATCGATTTAGCCAATGGATATGAAACAGCTCTGGCTCAACGCCCAAGACCTTTGGGGCACCCTCGACCAGCACCCGCTCCTGCATGCCGCCCTGGGGCTAATGGTGTTGCTGGTCATCGCATTGGCTCTCGGACGAGTGGCGCGCTACTTGATCCTGCACGCCAGCAAAATACTCGGCCGGCAGCCGGCGCTGCACTGGGTCAATGACCTGCGCCACAACAAGGTGTTCCAGAGACTGGCGCAGATCATACCGTCGCTGGTGATCCAGTTCGGCCTGTACCTGGTGCCGGAATTGAACAAAACCGCGACGTTGTTCCTCGGCAACGTGGCGCTGGCGTTCACCATTCTGTTCCTGCTGTTGGCTGCCAGCGCCTTGCTCAATGCGCTGCTGGACATCTATGCGCGCACCGAACACGCCCGCACCCGTTCGATCAAAGGCTATGTGCAGCTGACGAAACTGGTGTTGTTCGTATTCGGCGCGATCATCATTGTCGCCACCCTGATAGACCGTTCACCGCTGCTGTTGCTGTCGGGCCTGGGTGCCATGTCGGCGGTGATTCTTTTGGTCTACAAGGACACACTGCTGTCGTTCGTCGCCAGCGTGCAGTTGACCAGCAATGACATGCTGCGGGTCGGCGACTGGATCGAGATGCCGCAAGTCGGCGCTGACGGTGATGTGGTGGACATCACCCTGCACACGGTCAAGGTGCAGAATTTCGACAAAACCATCGTATCGATCCCCACCTGGCGCCTGATGTCCGAGTCATTCAAGAACTGGCGCGGCATGCAACAGTCCGGTGGGCGCAGGATCAAGCGCAGCCTGTTCATCGATGCCAGCGGCGTGCGTTTCATTCGAGACGATGAGGAGATGAGGCTGTCCCAGGTGCATCTGCTGACCGACTACATCAGCCGCAAACAGGCCGAACTCAAGGCGTGGAACGAAGCACAGGGCAACGTGGCGGCGATGTCGGCCAACCGCCGGCGCATGACCAATATCGGCACCTTCCGCGCCTACGCGCTGGCTTACCTGAAGAGTCATCCGGACATCCAGCCGAACATGACCTGCATGGTGCGCCAGATGCAGACCACGGCCCAGGGCATTCCGCTGGAGATCTACTGCTTCACCCGCACCACGGCGTGGGCCGATTACGAGCGCATTCAGGGGGATATTTTCGATTATCTGCTGGCGGTGTTGCCGGAGTTTGGCTTGAGCCTTTATCAGCAGCCGAGCGGGACCGATCTACGAGCCGGACTGCTGCCGGCAGTGCTCGGCGCGAGCCACATCGCCGAGCCCGAGAAACACGTCATGTAACCACCCCCCCCTGTAGGAGCGAGCACGCTCGCGATGGACGTAAACGATAACGCGTTTTTCTGGATAAACGCGGCGTCCTTTAGTCCATCGCGAGCACGCTCGCTCCTACAGGGGTTCAGCGTGCGATTTCGGGCCGGCGTATGCCCAACCGGCTGATCCATACTGCCAGCAGAATCACCGAGCCGCCGAGAAACAACCGCCCCAACTCCTCATGCTGGTTCCAGATCAGCAGGTTGATCAGCAACCCGACCGGCACATGCAGGTTGTTCATTACCGCCAGGGTGCCGCCATTGACCATGCACGCGCCCTTGTTCCACCAATACAGACCCAGCGCGGTCGAAACCAGCCCGAGGAAGAGCAGCACGCCCCATTGCAGCGGTGCTTCGGGCAGGAAATTGCTTTTACCGAACAGCAGGAATGCCGGCAAAACCACCGCCAGCGCCCCCAGATAGAAGTAGCCAAAGCGCCGGTAATGCGGCAGGTCGCTGGGATGACGCGCCACCAGGTGCTTGTACATCACCTGCCCGGCGGCATAGGTGAAGTTAGCCAGTTGCAGCAGCAAAAATCCGTAGAGGAAGTCCGGGCTGATGCGATCAAAACGAATCACCGCCGCCCCCGCCACGGCCACCAGTGCCGCGATCAATGCCCATGGGTTGAAGCGACGATTGAGCGCGTCTTCGATCAGGGTCACGTGCAGCGGCGTGAGGATGGTGAACAGCAACACTTCCGGCACCGTGAGTACGCGAAAGCTCAGGTACAGACAGACGTAGGTCACACCGAACTGCAACGCCCCGATCAACAACATGCCACGCATGAATGCCGGTTCCACCGAGCGCCAGCGCGTCAGTGGAATGAACACCAGCCCTGCCAGCAGCACGCGCACCAGCACGGCGAAGTAACTGTCGACATGACCGGCCAGGTACTCGCCGATCAAACTGAAGGAAAACGCCTGGATCAGCGTGACAAAAAGTAGATAGCCCATGTTCGCCTCGTTTTGAATGGCGGCGAAGATAGCGGGTTTTGCGGGTGATCGCGAGACGCACAAATCACTGTAGGAGCCGGCTTGCTGGCAATAGCGGCGCCAGGCGACCTTGATGTTGCCGGTAATGCCTTCATCGCTGGCAAGTCAGCTCCTACAGAGGTATGCGTGCAACAACCAAATCCCGGGCAAAAAAAAGCCCGATCTCGCTAAAGCGTTCAATCGGGCCAGGGCACTTGGGAGCAACAAGTGCAAAGGGAGGTTCGATGCGCGTACAGGCTTGAAGGGTTGCGCCAGGTCACTAAAACATCAGTCGATTATCTGGCGATTAACGGCTCAGGCCACCTGGGCCAGCCTGGCGTTTGCCTGATTCAGGCCTTTTTCCTGGAAGTCGCCGCCCAGGTTCATGCCTTCGGCGTGAATGAACGTCACGTCATGGATACCTATGAAACCCATGACCTGACACAGGTAAGGTTCCTGGTGATCCGCCGCGCTGCCGGCGTAGATACCACCGCGGGCCGTCAATACGTAGGCACGTTTGCCGCTGAGCAGGCCTTGCGGGCCGGTTTCGGTGTACTTGAAGGTCACACCGGCACGCAGCACATGGTCGAGCCAGGCTTTCAGGGTGCTGGGGATCGCGAAGTTGTACATGGGAGCCGCCATGACCAGCACGTCGGCGGCCAGCAATTCGTCAGTCAACTGGTTGGAGCGTTCCAGGGAGATCTGCTCGATATCGCTGCGCTGTTCGGCAGGTTTCATCCAGCCGCCCAACAGGTTGATATCCAGGTGCGGCACCGGATTGGCGGCCAGGTCACGGACGCTGATCTGGTCATTCGGATGAGCCGCTTGCCACTGGCTGATGAACGTCTGGGTCAGTTGGCGGGAAACCGAATCTTGCTGACGGGCACTGCTTTCGATGATCAGAACGCGGGACATGGCTTGTAGGCTCCATCTGGGAATGTTGTCAGTCGATGGAGTGAAGGTTAAACGGAGTCATATCGATGAAAAAGCGCAAATAACTGCTACAACCTATCAACAAATTCGTTTATAACCTAGGCAAGCTACATGCGCTTCGCTCGTTGCTGTAGGAGCGAGCCTGCTCGCGATGGACTCAAGAACACCGTGGGGGCCAGACTTCCCGCGTTTTCGTTGACGACCATCGCGAGCCTGCTCGCGATGGACTCAAGAACACCGTGGGGGACCAGACTTCCCGCGTTTTCGTTGACGACCATCGCGAGCATGCTCGCGATGGACTCAAGAACACCGCGGGGAACCAGACTTCCCGCGTTTTCGTTGACGACCATCGCGAGCCTGCTCGCTCCTGCAGGGGAATGCGGTCGACTGTAGGAGCGAGCGTGCTCGCGATGGACTCAAGAACACCGTGGAGGGCCAGACTTCCCGCGTTTTCGTTGACGACCATCGCGAGCCTGCTCGCTCCTACAGGGGAATGCGGTCGACTGTAGGAGCGAGCGTGCTCGCGATGGACTCAAGAACACCGTGGAGGGCCAGACTTCCCGCGTTTTCGATGACGACCATCGCGAGCCTGCTCGCTCCTACAGGGGAATGCGGTCGACTGTAGGAGCGAGCGTGCTCGCGATGGACTCAAGAACACCGTGGAGGGCCAGACTTCCCGCGTTTTCGTTGACGACCATCGCGAGCCTGCTCGCTCCTACAGGGGAATTCGGTCGACTGTAGGAGCGAGCCTGCTCGCTCCTACAGGGGAATGCGGTCGACTGTAGGAGCGAGCGTGCTCGCGATGGACTCAAGAACACCGCGGGGAACCAGACTTCCCGCGTTTTCGTTGACGACCATCGCGAGCCTGCTCGCTCCTGCAGGGGGGGGTCACTTGGGGGTGCAGGTCAGGTTGATACGCAGCTTGATGATATTGCGGGTGAACTTGGCGGTGGCGTTTTTGTGCTTGCCTGCTGGCACGTCGATCTTGCGGGTGCGCGGCGCTTCCGGGCCATTGATGAACACCGCCTTGCAGCTTGCATCGACTTCGCCGTAGTTGGCCACTTGAATGGAGCCCATGTCGTTGTCCGTGTCGTAGGTGACGTAGTCGATCTTCATGCCGTTGAGGTCTTTCTGCACATCGATCGGGTAAGCAAACGCAGTCAGCGGCAGCATCGCCAGCACCACACAACAGAATTTTTTCATTCAGCAGGCTCCAATAGGGGCTGCTAGCTTAGGACAAGAGGAGCTCAACATGAAAGCGCCCCGCGTGACCCTTGATCAATGGCGAACGCTTCAGGCGGTGGTCGACCATGGCGGTTTCGCCCAGGCCGCCGAAGCGCTGCACCGCTCGCAATCATCGGTCAGCTACACCGTGGCGCGCATGCAGGACCAGCTCGGGGTGCCGCTATTGCGCATCGATGGACGCAAGGCAGTGCTGACCGAGGCCGGTGGCGTGCTGCTGCGAAGATCCCGGCAACTGGTCAAGCAAGCCAGCCAGCTCGAAGACCTTGCCCATCATATGGAGCAGGGCTGGGAAGCCGAGGTGCGCCTGGTGGTCGATGCCGCCTATCCGAGCGCCCGCCTCGTGCGCGCCCTGACCGCGTTCATGCCGCAAAGCCGTGGCTGCCGCGTGCGCCTGCGCGAAGAGGTGTTGTCGGGTGTGGAGGAAGTGCTGCTCGAAGGCGTAGCGGACCTGGCCATCACCGGTTTCAGTATTCCCGGCTACTTGGGCGCGGAGTTGAGCGATGTCGAGTTCGTCGCCGTGGCCCATCCTGAACACTCGCTGCATCGCCTGAACCGCGGGCTGAACTTCCAGGACCTGGAAAGCCACATGCAGGTGGTGATTCGTGACTCCGGCCGCCAGCAGCCACGGGACGTCGGCTGGCTCGGTGCCGAACAACGCTGGACGGTCGGCAGCCTCGCCACCGCCGCGACCTTTGTCAGCAGCGGCCTGGGTTTCGCCTGGTTGCCCAGGCACATGATCGAGCGGGAACTGAGGGAAGGTACACTCAAGCTGCTACCGTTGGATCAGGGCGGCAGTCGCAACCCGAACTTTTACCTGTATTCAAACAAGGAAAAACCCCTCGGCCCGGCCACGCAGATTCTCATCGAACTGCTGCGGACCTTCGACACCGCGCCGCTGGACGCACCGTTCGCCGCCCCTGAACAAGCCTGACACGGAGTGTATGCATGGCCTATTTCGAACACGAAGGTTGCAACCTGCACTATGAAGAATACGGCCACGGCACGCCGCTGCTGTTGGTCCATGGGCTCGGTTCCAGCACACTGGACTGGGAAAAGCAGATCCCCGCTCTGTCGACCCGCTACCGGGTGATCGTCCCGGATATTCGCGGCCACGGTCGCTCCGACAAACCCCGCGAGCGCTACAGCATCGCCGGTTTCAGTGCCGATCTGGTCGCGCTTATGGAGCACCTCCATCTCGCCCCGGCCCATTACGTGGGCTTGTCCATGGGTGGCATGATCGGCTTTCAACTGGGAGTGGAGCAGCCGCAATTGCTCAAGAGCCTGTGCATCGTCAACAGCGCGCCCGAGGTCAAACTGCGCAGCCGCGACGATTACTGGCAGTGGTTCAAGCGCTGGAGCCTGATGCGCGTACTCAGCCTGGGCACCATCGGCAAGGCTCTGGGCGGCAAATTATTCCCGAAACCCGAGCAAGCCGCGCTACGCCAGAAGATGGCCGAACGCTGGGCAAAAAACGACCGGCATGCCTATCTCGCCAGCTTCGACGCCATCGTTGGCTGGGGCGTCCAGGAACGACTTTCCAAAGTTACCTGTCCAACCCTGATCGTCACTGCCGACCATGACTACACCCCGGTGGCGCTGAAGGAAAACTATGTAAAACTGCTGCCCGATGCGCGGCTGGCGGTGATCGCCGATTCGCGACACGCAACGCCACTGGACCAGCCGGAAGAATTCAACCAGACACTGCTAGAGTTTCTCACCGCAGTCGACACCACCACTCAGGATCATTGACCCATGTTGAAAAAAATTGCCCTCGCCGCTGGCTCCGTTCTGTTTGCCGCCAACCTGATGGCCGCAACACCGGCAAAGGCGCCGCACGTTCTGCTGGAAACCACCAACGGCCAGATCGAAATCGAACTGGACCCGGTCAAGGCACCGATCAGTACCAAGAACTTTCTCGAGTACGTCGACAGCGGCTTCTACAACAACACGGTTTTCCACCGGGTGATCCCGGGCTTCATGGTCCAGGGTGGTGGCTTCACCCAGGCAATGCAGCAAAAGGAAACCAAGGCACCGATCAAGAACGAGCACAACAACGGCCTGGTCAACGTTCGTGGCACCTTGTCCATGGCCCGCACCTCGGTACCGGATTCGGCCACCAGCCAGTTCTTCATCAACGTCAAGGACAACGACTTCCTCGACCAGGGTGACGGCTATGCCGTATTCGGCAAGGTGGTCAAAGGTATGGACGTGGTGGACATCATCGTCAATTCACCAACCACCGTGCGTGCCGGCATGAAAGATGTCCCGGCTGACCCGGTGTTCATCAAGTCCGCCAAGAGAATCGACTGAAACCAGGCTGGACAAGGATGTCCGAGCCGTTGCCGGCACTGCCGGCAACGCTCAAACCGTTAAAAGGAGAGCCCGTACGCGGGCGAAAAACCGATGCTTTATCGCCGCTTTGAAAAACTGATCGATATCTTCCGTGACGCGCCGACGGCGACTCCGCCGGACCGGGTTTTTCCTTTCTACACCTACTACCTCAAGCAGGTCTGGCCGAGCTTTGCCGCCCTCTTGCTTGTCGGTCTGGTGGGTGCGTTGATCGAGGTGGCACTGTTCAGCTACCTGAGCCGCATCATCGACCTGGCCCAAGGCACGCCGAACGTCGACTTCTTCAAGGAACACGGCATCGAACTGGCCTGGATGGCGGTGGTTGCGCTGGTCCTGCGCCCGGTGTTCGTCGGCCTGCATGACCTGTTGGTGCACCAGACCCTCAGCCCCAGCATGACCAGCATGATTCGCTGGCAGAACCACAGTTATGTGCTCAAACAGAGCCTGAATTTTTTCCAGAACGATTTCGCCGGCCGCATCGCCCAGCGCATCATGCAAACCGGCAACTCGTTGCGCGACTCCGCCGTACAGGCGGTGGACGCCTTGTGGCACGTGCTGATCTACGCCATCAGTTCACTTGTGCTGTTCGCCGAAGCCGACTGGCGCCTGATGATCCCGCTGCTGACCTGGATAGTCGCGTTCATCGGTGCCCTGTATTACTTCGTGCCACGGGTCAAGGAACGCTCGGTCGTGTCGTCTGACGCACGCTCCAAACTCATGGGGCGCATTGTCGATGGCTACACCAACATCACCACCCTGAAGCTGTTCGCCCACACCAATTTCGAGCAACAGTACGCCCGCGAAGCGATCAAGGAACAAACCGAAAAGGCCCAACTGGCCGGCCGCGTGGTCACCAGTATGGACGTGGTCATCACCAGCATGAACGGCATGCTGATCGTCAGCACCACCGGCCTGGCCCTGTGGTTGTGGACGCAGTCGCTGATCACCGTGGGCGCGATTGCCCTGGCCACCGGCCTGGTGATTCGTATCGTCAACATGTCCGGATGGATCATGTGGGTGGTCACGGGGATCTTCGAAAACATCGGCATGGTCCAGGACGGCCTGCAGAGCATCTCGCAACCGGTGAGCGTCACCGACCGCGACCAGGCCAAACCCCTGGCCGTGGCCCGGGGCGAAGTGCGCTTCGAGAATGTGGATTTTCATTACGGCAAGCAGAGCGGGATCATTGGCGGACTCAACCTGACCATCAAGCCCGGCGAAAAAATCGGCCTGATCGGACCGTCCGGCGCGGGCAAATCGACTTTGGTCAACCTGCTGCTGCGCCTGTATGACGTGGAAGCCGGACGCATCCTCATCGATGGTCAGAACATCGCCGACGTCAGCCAGGAAAGCCTGCGCGAACGCATCGGCATGATCACCCAGGACACCTCGCTGCTGCACCGTTCGATCCGCGACAACCTGCTGTACGGCAAGCCCGATGCCTCTGACGCCGAACTCTGGGAAGCAGTGCACAAGGCCCGCGCCGACGGGTTCATTCCTTCGTTGTCGGACGCCGAAGGTCGCCACGGTTTCGATGCCCACGTCGGTGAGCGCGGAGTGAAACTCTCCGGGGGCCAGCGCCAGCGCATCGCCATTGCCCGGGTGCTGCTCAAGGATGCGCCAATCCTGATCATGGATGAAGCCACGTCGGCGCTGGATTCGGAAGTGGAAGCGGCAATCCAGGAGAGCCTTGAAACCCTGATGCAGGGCAAGACCGTGATCGCCATCGCCCACCGGCTCTCGACCATTGCACGGATGGACCGGCTGGTGGTGCTGGAAAACGGCAAGATCGCCGAGACCGGCAGCCATGCCGAGCTGCTGGCCCATGGCGGCTTGTACGCGCGCTTGTGGCAGCACCAGACGGGCGGGTTTGTCGGCATCGACTAAATCCCGGGCTCACACGGGTCCCCTGTGGGAGCGGGCTTGCTCGCGAAGGCGGTGTGTCCGTCAACATCTGTATTGACTGGCACACCGCCTTCGCGAGCAAGCCCGCTCCCACTCCCTGTCCTGACAACAAGCCACCATGCCCATCAACCACGGGCATCGACGGTTTTTCCTGCCCACTGGAACTTTGTAAAAATCGTGCTGTACTCACCCAAGGTTCTGGAGATGGTTCTGCAGTCCATCTGCTGGATGCACAAGGCAGCAAAATCTCGAAAGGACACTCGCTCATGTCTTTGCTCAAACGTTCCGCTACAGAGTTGGTAGGTACCTTCTGGCTGGTGTTGGGTGGTTGCGGCAGTGCGGTACTGGCCGCCGCTTTCCCGGATGTCGGCATCGGTCTGCTGGGGGTTTCATTCGCGTTTGGCCTGACGGTGCTGACCATGGCCTTTGCCATCGGCCACATCTCCGGTTGCCACCTCAATCCGGCGGTGTCCCTGGGCCTGGTGGTCGGCGGACGGTTTCCGGCCAGCGAACTGCCAGCCTATATCATCGCCCAAGTGATTGGCGGTGTGGTTGCAGCCGCCCTGTTGTATTTCATTGCCAGCGGCAAGCCCGGTTTCGAACTGGCCTCGGGGCTGGCGTCGAACGGCTACGGCGAACATTCACCGGGCGGCTACTCGATGGTGGCGGGATTTGTCTGTGAGCTGGTGATGACCGCCATGTTCATCCTGATCATCCTCGGCGCCACCGATAAACGTGCGCCAGCGGGGCTTGCGCCGATTGCCATTGGCCTGGCATTGACCCTGATCCACCTGATCTCGATCCCGGTCACCAACACCTCGGTCAACCCTGCTCGCAGTACCGGCCCGGCGCTGATCGTCGGCGGCTGGGCCATCCAGCAATTGTGGATGTTCTGGGTCGCCCCCCTGATTGGCGCGGCAGTCGGCGGCGTGCTCTATCGCTGGCTGGGCAAGGAAGACAGCTGACCGTGGGTACTGCGAAGATCAGCCTTGCCGGTAAGGCAAGGCGGTCTTCGCTTCCTCGGCGTAGGCCAGTACCCCGAGTCGCTCCTGCTGCAAAAAATCCTTCACGGCAGCCTTCAAACCCGGATGACGCAGGTAGTGCCATGAATGGGTAATGACCGGCTCGAACCCGCGAATCAGTTTGTGCTCACCTTGAGCCCCGGCATCAAAACGCTGGAAACCGTTGGCAATCGCGTAGTCCATGCCCTGGTAGAAACAGGTCTCGAAGTGCAGGCGATCAAATTCCGCCAGGCAGCCCCAATAGCGTCCGAAGAAGCTGTCGCCCCCCACCAGACTGAACGCCATCGCCACCGGGTGTGAGCCTTGTCTGGCCAGCACCACACGAATCGCCTGCGGCATGCGCTCGGCCAACAGGCTGAAAAACTCCCGCGTCAGATACGGCATTTGCCGACGCACCGCGTAAGTATTGGCGTAGCAGGCATAGACGAAGTCCCACTGCGCCTGGTCCAGCTCCCGCCCCTCCAGCCACTCGAACTCGATGCCCTGCCCCGCCACCTGCTCACGCTCCTTGCGCATCTGTTTGCGCTTGCGCGAACTCAATGCATCGAGGAAATCCTGGAAGTCCCGATAGCCGCGATTCTGCCAGTGGTACTGGCAGCCAACGCGCTGCAGCCAGCCCGGTTGTTCGCTCAATGCAGCGTCGGTAAACGGGTCGGTAAAGTTGATGTGCGCGCTGGAGAGTCCTTCGATCTCCAGATAACCCGGCAAGCTGTTCAATAATTCGAAACCGTCTTCGAGCGTGGCGGCCAGCAAGCGCGGCCCGCTGACCGGGCTGAACGGGACTGCGGTCAGCAGCTTGGGGTAGTACTCGATGCCGGCACGCTCGCAGGCATCGGCCCAGGCGTGATCGAACACGTACTCACCGTAGGAATGCCATTTGCGGTAACTGGGTAGCGCGGCAATCAGGCGATCGCCTTCGACGTGCAGCAAATGCTCTGCCCGCCAGCCGGAATGTGGGCCAAGACTACCGCTGTCTTCCAATGCGCTCAGAAAGGCATGACGCAGAAATGGCTGATTTTCCGGCACCAGGGCGTCCCACGTTGCCGGGGCGATTTCGGAAAGACTTTGCAGGCATTGCAACGGCATCACCGTCCTCTCTTCATGCCTTGGAGCCCCGCGAGTATCGCTCATCGCCATCCATTGCACACGTGCAAAGGCATTGCAGCGCTCTAGCTCAAGGGTTCAAGCGTCATTGTATCGTCATCGACTTGCCACCACATTGCCACCGCACTGTAATAATCGATCGCGATACTGGCGCCTGTTTTTAGAGCGCCGGGTTATACCCGGCCACTGTTTTCCGTCCCTTGTTGGTCGGTTGTGTCCTGGATGGCCCAGTCATCCTTTCTCATCTTCGGAGATTGATATGCGTCTTGTTTTCACGAAAACTGCGGCGGCCGTGTGTGGCAGCCTGTTGCTGGCCATGAGTATTCCGGCCAGCGCCGCAGTCGACGCCAAACTGCTCGACATGCTCAAGGCTAACGGTTCGATCACCAACGCGCAGTACAGCGAGTTGCAAGCGGAGCTGGCCAGGGATCAGAAGGACCAGCAAATTGCCCGCCAGGCTCAGCAAGAGACCAACGAGCAAATCGCGGCCACCACGAAGAAAACCAATGAACTGAGCACCTTCGACCAGAAGCTGGCCTGGGCGGCCAAGACCCAGTTCAAGGGTGATGTTCGCTTCCGCCAGGAAAACGTGCACAACGACGGCGTGTCTAACAACAAAGACCAGGATCGCCAGCGCATTCGCGCCCGTCTGGGGGCCTTCACTGAAATCAACTCGCAAGTCGACACCGGTATCCGTATCGCCACCGGCAGCAGCGACGATGCTCGCTCCACCAACCAGGACTTGAACAACTACTTCGACAAGAAGTCGATCTGGCTGGATCTGGGGTACATCGACTACCACCCGGACGCGATCAAGAACCTGCACCTGGTGGGCGGCAAGATGCCACAACAATGGGTGAGCATGGGCGACATCATCTGGGATAGCGACATCAACCCGGAAGGTCTGGCAGTGACCTACAAGTACCCGCTGAGCGGCAGCACCGAGTTGTTCGGCAGCGCCGGTCACTACACCCTCAAGGACAACGTCGACGGTGAAGGTGTGCAGTTCAAGCACGACTTGCGCCTGTACGCCGGCCAGTTGGGTGGGCGTTTCGCGCTTACCGACGACCTGAAAATGACCCTGGGCGGCAGTCTCTACGCCTACGATAACGATGACAGCAGCGCCTGCCCTACCAGCGGCACCGCAACTTCGCCGTGCGCACTGGCCGTCAACGGCAACAGCCCGGGCGAACAGTTCAAACTGTACGAAGGTTTTGGCCAGCTGGACATCGGCGGCCTGCCAATGCCGCTCTCGCTATACGGTCAGATCGTCAACAACAACGACGCCAGCAACGACCAGGACACTGCCTGGCTGGCCGGCGTCAAGACCAAGGTCTACGGCTTCGCACTCGACTACAACTACCGCGATGTACAGCGTAACGCCGTGGTCGGTGCCTTCACCGACTCCGACTTTGCCTATGGTTACACCGGCTCGCGCGGCCACAAGCTGAAAGCGAGCTACGAGTTGGACAAGAACTTCACCCTGGGCGCCACGTACTTCCTGGCTAACTCTGACTACATCAACGCCAGCAGCAACCAGAAAGATTCGGACATCAATACCTTGCAACTGGATGCCGAAGCGAAGTTCTGATTCACCCCGCTACATGACCCGGTCAAGGAAGCCCGGGTCGCCCCCACAGCCTGACGTTGGTCTATCGGTCCCCATCATCCTCCGATAGGTCAACGCCGGGCTGTTTCTATTTGGGACAAACCTCTCCTGTAGGAGCGAGCAAGCTCCGGGCGGCGTCCCGACGATGGTCGTTAACGATAACGCGGGGAGTCTGGTTCCCCGCTGCGATCTCAGGTTCATCGTCGGAACGCCGCCCGGAGCATGCTCGCTCCTACAACAACAACTCAGCGTTTACGCAACAACACGCTGCCAATCGAATAACCCGCGCCAAACGAACTCAGCACGGCCAGCGAGCCGGCGGCCAGGTCGTCCTGGTTTTTGTGGAACGCAATCACCGAACCTGCGGAACTGGTGTTGGCGTAGGTGTCGAGAATCACCGGCGCTTCCTGTTCAGTGGCGTCGCGACCGAGCAGTTTCTTCACGATCAGGTGGTTCATGCTGAGGTTGGCCTGGTGCAGCCAGAAGCGCTTCACGTCGCTGATGTTGAGCTGGTTCTCTTCCAGGTGCGCACCGATCAATTCGGCCACCATCGGGCAAACTTCCTTGAACACCTTGCGGCCTTCCTGCACGAACAGTTTGTCCTTGGCACCAATGCCCTCTTCCGCAGCGCGGTTGAGGAAACCGAAGTTGTTGCGGATGTTGTTCGAGAACTTGGTCAGCAGCTTGGTGCTGACGATGTCGAACTGGTACTTGGACGTGGCCAGGTCGGCGCGCTCGATGATTACCGCCGTCGCGGCATCGCCGAAGATGAAGTGGCTGTCGCGATCGCGGAAATTAAGGTGGCCGGTGCAGACCTCCGGGTTGACCATCAGGATCGCCCGGGCCTGGCCCAGTTGCACGCTGTTGGCGGCGGTCTGGATGCCGAAAGTCGCCGAGGAGCACGCCACGTTCATGTCGAAACCGAAACCCTGGATGCCCAGCGCTTCCTGCACTTCGATGGCAATGGCCGGGTAGGCCCGCTGCAGGTTGGAGCAGGCGACGATGACGCCGTCGATATCCGCGGCAGTCTTGCCGGCGCGTTGCAAGGCTTGTTCGGCAGCGCCGATAGCCATCTGGCAGAGCACCGACCACTCATCGTTCGAACGCTCGGGCAGGCGTGGGGCCATGCGTTGCGGATCGAGAATGCCTTCCTTGTCCATGACAAAGCGGCTCTTGATGCCGGAAGCTTTTTCGATGAATGCCGCACTGGACTCGGTCAAGGCCTCGACTTCGCCACGCGCGATGGCGTCGGCGTTGTCGGCATTGAACTGGGCGACGTAAGTATTGAAAGACTGCACCAGCTCTTCGTTGGAGATGCTATTGGCCGGGGTGTAGAGGCCGGTGCCGCTGATGACGACGTTATGCATGGTCGTGTCTCTAATCTGTTCAGGCAGAAAGCATTGGCACCGACGTACCAACACACAAGGGGTCTATTCCCATCCAGGGGACGCAAACCTGGCATCGCTTTATCCGACCTGCCCGCAGCCGCGAAGGCTCTAAACCGCGGGGCCGGTATTTATAGGCGCGAAGTTTGCCATAAACGTCAGGTTTTCGCCCCTTTTGCGCGAGCAAACACCTACTTGTGTGGGCTTATTTGGTGAAGGCCGATATAGGGTGAAGGGGCTTGTGTAGCGAGGGGGCTTGTCGGACCGCCACACCGCCCCGTTCGGCTGCGAAGCAGCCGTAAACCTGCGCACTCGATGAAACCGATACACCGACGTCACAGGTTTTGGGCCGGCTTCGCCACCCAGCGGGGCGGTGCGGCGGTCCGACAAGCCCCTCGCCACAGGCCCCACTCCACAAGGGTTAAGGCTCGACTTGTGCCCACTGCTTGTTCAGACGCTTGTCGGAAATCGGCACCTTGGTCCCCAGTTGCTGGGCGAACAGTGAAACCCGGTATTCCTCCAGCCACCAGCGATACAGCTCCAGCTGCGGGTCGCGCTTGCCTTCCTGGGCGTGCTTGCTGGCGCGGGCCTGGTATTGGCTCCAGAGACCGGACAACTCACCGCTCCAGACCCGGTCCCGCTGGACCTGAGCACCGATTTTTTCGAAACGCTGCTCGACTGCTTTCAGATAACGCGGCAACTCCTTGAGCCACTGCATCGGCGTTTCCCGGACAAAACCCGGATACACCAGATGACTCAATTGCTGCTTGATGTCGTTCAGGGCCACAGCTTGCGCCAGGTCGATCTTGCCCTTGAAGCGCTTTTGCAGACCGTGCCAGAGCTTGAGGATTTCCAGGGTCAGTTTCGCCAGCCGCTCGGCGTGCTCGGTCCAGGCCCCGCGCTTGCGCTCGGCCAATGACGCCAGTCCGGAACCGTCACGAGGCAGCGGATCTTCACCGTCGAGAATACAGCTGTCGAGGCTGGCCAGCAGAATGTCTTCCACCAGCGCATCGACACGCCCCATGTCGCGGTACAGCAGGCCCAGGTCAGTCAGGCCCGGTAACTTGCTACGCAGGAACTTCGCCGGTTCAGCCAACTGCTGCAGCAACAAGCGCTGCAAGGCGCGGCGATGCTGGAATTCGGCCTCGGCCGGCGTCGAGAAGCGTCCTTCTTTGACCGTGCCGGCCTCTTCCACCAGTGCCGGATACACCGTCATCGACAGCCCGGCAATCTTCTGTTGGGTTTTTTCCGCCACGGCGGCAAACACTTTCGGCTCGACCGGCTGCTGGCTTTTCGCGGTTTGCGGCACGGCCAAGGCGGCCTGGCTGGCTTCGGCGAAGCGCGCAGTGAGTTCGGCGAGGTCGCGGCCTTCGCCGAGGAACTTGCCCTGGGCGTCGACGATTTCCAGGTTCATCCGCAGATGGTTTTCCACCTGCTGCTCAGCTTCTGCCCAGGCTTCGTCGCTGACCCGTGCCCCGGTCATGCGCAGCAACTCGCGTCCCAGCGCCTGGGGCAGCGAACCCTCGGCGAAGGTCATGCGTTGCAAGGCCGCCTTGACGAAGTCCGGCACCGGCACGAAATTCTTGCGCAAGGCCTTGGGCAGGTTGCGCACCAGGGCGATGCACTTGGCCTCGATCACCCCCGGCACCAGCCACTCCAGACGCTCCGGCGGCAGCATCGGCAGCAGCGGCGCCGGTACCCGCAGAGTCACGCCGTCGCGCGGATGATTGGGTTCGAAGTGGTAGCTCAAGGCCAATTCCAGATCACCGATGTGCAGGGTGTCCGGGTAATGCAGCGCGGTGACTTCACTGGCTTCGCGGGCCAGCACGTCTTCCTCGCGCATGATCAGCAACTGCGGGTCTTTCTGGCTGTTGATCCGGTACCAGGCGTCAAAGGTCGCGGTCTGGTGGATCTCTGCCGGCAGCCGTGCGTCGTAGAAGGCAAACAGGGTTTCTTCGTCGGCAAGAATGTCGCGACGGCGGGCCTTGGCTTCCAGTTCGTCGAGTTGCTCCAGCAACTGTTTATTGGCCGTCAGGCATTTGGCCTTGGACTGAATCTCGCCACGTACCAGGGCTTCGCGGATGAACAGTTCGCGCGACACCACCGGGTCGACCGGGCCGTAATGCACCGGCCGGCGACCGACAACGATCAGCCCGAACAAGGTGATCTGCTCGAACGCCACCACCTGCCCGCGCTTCTTCTCCCAATGGGGTTCGAAGTGGTTTTTCTTGATCAGGTGCCCGGCCAGCGGCTCGATCCAGTCGGCATCGATCTTGGCCACCATGCGCGCGTAGAGCTTGGTGGTTTCCACCAGTTCAGCGGTCATCAGCCATTGCGGGCGCTTCTTGCCGATTCCTGACGACGGGTGAATCCAGAAGCGTCGTTGACGGGCACCGAGGTAATCGCCGTCTTCGGTTTTCTGGCCGATCTGGCTGAGTAGCCCCACCAGCACGGCCTTGTGCAGTTTCGGGTAGTCCGCCGGTTCCTTGTTGAGGCTCAGCTGCATGTCACGACAGATCAGGCTCAACTGGCGATGGGAATCACGCCATTCACGCAGGCGCAGATAATTGAGGAAGTTCTTGCGGCACCAGTTGCGCAGCGGGTTGGCGGTCAACGCCTGGCGCTGTTCCTCGAAACCGCGCCACAGATTGACCAGCCCGGCGAAGTCCGAGTCGGCGTCTTTCCATTGGGCGTGGGCCTGGTCGGCCGCCTGCTGACGCTCCGGCGGACGCTCGCGCGGGTCCTGGATCGACATGGCGCTGGCGACGATCAGGACTTCCTGCAGGCTGCCGAGTTTCGCCGCTTCAAGCAGCATGCGGCCCATGCGCGGGTCCACCGGCAGCCGCGCCAGTTGCCGTCCGAGCGGGGTCAGTTGGCTGTTGCGGTCCACCGCCGAGAGTTCTTGCAGCAGGTTGAAACCGTCACTGATGGCCTTGCCATCCGGCGGCTCTATGAACGGAAACGCAGTGATTTCACCGAGGCGCAGATGCAGCATCTGCAAAATAACCGCCGCGAGGTTAGTGCGCAGGATCTCCGGATCGGTGAATTCCGGGCGACTGAGAAAATCCTCTTCGCTGTACAGGCGCACGCAGATACCCGGCTCGACCCGCCCGCAACGGCCCTTGCGCTGGTTGGCGCTGGCCTGGGAAATCGCTTCGATGGGCAGGCGCTGGACCTTGGCGCGGTAGCTGTAGCGGCTGATGCGCGCGGTGCCGCTGTCGATCACGTAACGGATACCCGGCACGGTCAACGAGGTTTCCGCGACGTTGGTTGCCAAGACGACGCGTCGGCCGGGGTGCGACTGGAAAATCCGCTGCTGTTCGGCCGGCGACAAACGCGCGTACAGCGGCAGAATCTCGGTGTGCTTGAGCTGGGCCTTGCGCAGCATGTCGGCAGCGTCGCGAATCTCCCGCTCGCCGGGCAAAAACACCAGCACGTCACCGGGACTGCGGCGTTCGCTGCGCTCGAAAGCGGCGATTTCGTCGAGGGTGGCAAGGATCGCCTGATCCACGGTCAGATCGTCCTCGACACGGTTGCCCTCTTCGTCCTGCTCCAGGGTCAGCGGGCGATACCAGGTGTCCACCGGGAAGGTACGCCCGGAGACTTCGACAATCGGCGCATCGTCGAAGTGCTTGGAGAAGCGCTCCAGGTCGATGGTCGCCGAGGTGATGATGACTTTCAGATCCGGACGGCGCGGCAGCAGGGTTTTCAGGTAACCGAGCAGGAAGTCGATGTTGAGGCTGCGTTCGTGGGCTTCGTCGACGATGATCGTGTCGTAACGCTCGAGGTAGCGGTCGTTCTGGGTTTCCGCCAGCAGGATGCCGTCGGTCATCAGTTTGATCAGCGTGTTGGAGTCGCTCTGATCCTCAAAGCGCACCTGATAGCCAACCAGCGCTCCCAATGGCGTGCCCAGTTCCTCGGCAACCCGGCTGGCGACGCTGCGCGCGGCAATTCGGCGTGGCTGGGTGTGGCCGATCAGGCCATGCTGGCCGCGACCGATTTCCAGGCAGATCTTCGGCAACTGGGTGGTTTTGCCCGACCCGGTTTCACCGGCAATGATCAACACCTGATGCTTTTCCAGTGCCTTCTTGATTTCGTCGCGCTTGGCGGCGATTGGCAGGCTGTCGTCGTAACGAATCACCGGCAGGCTGGCCTTGCGCGCCAGCACCTGATCACAGGAGGCTTGCATGCGCGAAACCCACTGGGCCAGCTTGGCGTCGTCGGGTTTCTTGCGCAGCTCAAGCAGTTGCCGCCGCAGCCGGTGGCGGTCGGCGAGCATGGCGTGATCGAGGTTTTTCAGCAGTTTGTCGATGGAGGGCGATTCGTCGGTCATCGGGTACGCAATTCAGTCGTCTAGTGGCGCAGGTTGCGGATTGTCGCAGATTTGGGGGATTTGTGGCGTGTCAGGGGGATTGCTACCCTCACCCCAGCCCTCTCCCGGAGGGAGAGGGGGCCGATTGTGGGTTGCTTTAGACGTGCATCGACCTGCGAGTGCTTTGTTGAATCCATTATTGCCAAGACTTCAGAAGCACATCGACTGTTGGGTGCTTTGTTGAATCCATTATTGCCAAGACAGCAGAGTACATCGCCCTTTGAGTGCTTTGCCGAATCCATTATTGCCAAGACTTCAGAAGCACATCGACTGTCCGGGTGCTTTACCGAATCCATAATCGCCAAGGTCTTTCAGGTCGATGTTTGACACAAGACGCCTCGGTCGGCCCCCTCTCCCCCCGGGAAAGGGCTGGGGTGGGTTGCTTTAGACGTGCATCGACCTGCGAGTGCTTTGTTGAATCCATTATTGCCAAGACTTCAGAAGCACATCGACTGTCCGGGTGCTTTACCGAATCCATAATCGCCAAGGTCTTTCAGGTCGATGTTTGACGCAAGACGCCTCGGTCGGCCCCCTCTCCCCCCGGGAGAGGGCTGGGGTGAGGGGGGGGTCTTGAATACCTACTCGCTATCCAACCCCTTGCGCCGATAAGGAAACACATCAATCACCTTCCCTGCCCGAATCGCCTCTTGCAGGCTCTTCCAGTAATCGGCGTTATACAACTCGCCATGCAACTGATCGAACAACTTGCGCTGCCCCGAATCAGCAAACAAAAACGGCGGAAATTCCTCCGGGAACACATCCAGCGGCCCGATCGAATACCAAGGCTCAGAAGCCATTTCATCTTCCGGTGTACGCGGCTGCGGGATGTATCGGAAGTTGGCTTCGGTCAGGAAGCAGATCTCGTCATAGTCGTAGAACACCACGCGCCCATGGCGGGTGACGCCAAAGTTTTTCAGCAACATGTCGCCGGGAAAGATGTTCGCCGCCGCCAGTTGCTTGATCGCCAGGCCGTAGTCTTCCAGCGCTTCATGCACCTGCGCCTCGTTGGCGTTTTCCAGGTACAGGTTCAGCGGGGTCATGCGCCGCTCGGTCCAGCAGTGGCGAATCAGCACCGTGTCGCCTTCCACCGACACCGTGGACGGCGCGACTTCCAGCAGCTCCTCCAGGCACGCCGGGTCGAACTTGCTCAACGGGAAACGGAAGTCGGCGAACTCCTGGGTATCGGCCATGCGCCCCACGCGGTCGACGCTCTTCACCAGGCGGTACTTCTCGATCACCGTGGCGCGGTCGACGTTTTTCGACGGCGAGAAACGGTCCTTGATGATTTTGAATACGGTGTTGAAACCCGGCAGGGTAAACACGCTCATGACCATACCGCGCACGCCGGGGGCCATGATGAACTGGTCGTCGGTGTTGGCCAGGTGGTTGATCAGTGCCCGGTAGAATTCGGACTTGCCGTGTTTGTAGAAACCTATCGAAGTGTACAGCTCGGCAATGTGCTTGCCCGGCAGGATGCGCTTGAGGAAGCCAATGAATTCCGCCGGCACCGGCACGTCCACCATGAAATACGAGCGGGTGAACGAGAAAATGATCGACACATCGGCTTCATCGGTGATCAGTGCATCGATCTGGATCCCGCGACCTTCGCGGTGCAACAGCGGAATCACCAGCGGCCATTGCTCATCGGCGGTGTAGATGCGCCCCACCAGGTACGCGCCCTTGTTGCGATAGAGTACCGAGGAAAACAGCTCGACACTCAGCTCGGGGTCCTTGCACACCCAGTCCGGCAGGTTCTCGCGCAGCTGCGCTTCGAGACGGCGCAGGTCGCCGGACAAATCGGCGTACGCCTCGCTGAAACGGTAGTCGGCGAAGATGCTCGCCAACATCGCCGACAGCTGGCCCTGGGGTTTATAGGTACGGGTTTGCGCAGCACGGGCGCGACGCAGGCTCGGCCGGGTGGTGTGGATGAACATGCAGCCATCGCTGATCAGGTCGTGGCTGAACAGGCCGCAGAAAATCGAGTTGTACCAGGTTTCGGACAGCTCATCGTCGAAGCGCAGGTCGATCAGGGTGATGTAGGCGCTTTTGACCAGCGGCCAGCAGCTTACGTCCAGCGTATCGGCATCAAACGCGGTGCGCAGCCGCTCCACCGTTTCGCCGACTTTTTCTTCGTACAGGTTGATCCGTGCCGCCGACGCCGATTGCGTCTCCTGCCAGAGAGCCTGCTCGAAGCGGGCCCGGGCGCCGTCGGTGATCTGACGGAAATGCTCGCGGTAATCGTCAAAGCCATCGAGAACCATTCGGGCGATGTCGGCGGCTGGCCATTGCTGCGCCATGGTGAGACCTCTGCGGGAATTCGGGAGCCCTGAGCTTAGCCAGTGAAGCGGGTGCAGGAGAAGCGTAATTTTTGTGCCTTCGCGTCGTCGACACCCTGAAGAGTTAAATGCCCGGATTTCGGTTGCCATCGATCACACACTCGGCAACACTTTCGCCCCTCCCCCCAGGAAGGACCGCGCAGTGAACCCCGTCGATATATTTCGTTTACTGTCCCTGGCGGCCATTTGGGGGGCAAGCTTTCTGTTCATGCGCATCATCGCCCCGGTGATCGGCAGCATTCCTACCGCTTTTTTCCGTGTATCGATCGCCGCCGCCGGACTGTTGGTGATACTGGGGCTGATGCGTGTCAGCTGGGATTTCAAGGGCAAACTCAAAACCGTGATGCTGCTCGGGGTGATCAACTCCGGGGTTCCGGCGACCCTCTATTCGGTGGCCGCGCAGGTGTTGCCAGCCGGTTACTCGTCGATTTTCAATGCCACGACCCCCTTGATGGGCGTGCTGATCGGCGGCCTGTTTTTCCATGAAAGGCTCACTGGCGCCAAACTCGGCGGTGTGTTCCTGGGGCTGTTCGGCGTGGGCGTGCTGACCCGTGCCGGTCCGGTGGCGTTCGATATGGAACTGCTGATGGGTGCCGTCGCCTGCCTGCTCGCGACCACTTGCTACGGATTTGCGGGGTTTCTGGCCCGCCGCTGGCTCGATCAGGCCGGTGGGCTCGACAGTCGTCTTTCAGCGCTGGGCAGCATGCTCGGGGCAACCTTGTTGCTGCTGCCGTTGTTCGGTTACAGCGTAATCACCCAGCCACCGACGAGCTGGGGCGGCTGGAATGTCTGGTTGTCGTTGCTGGGCCTGGGCCTGGGCTGCACGGCGTTTGCGTACATTATTTACTTCCGGCTCCTGAGCTCGATTGGTCCGGTGAAATCGATGACCACGACCTTTTTGATTCCGCTGTTCGGCGTGTTGTGGGGAGCGCTGTTTCTCGATGAGCCACTGTCCATGGCGCATATTTATGGGGGGTTGTTGATTGCACTGGCGTTGTGGATGGTGTTGAAGCCGACGGTGGTGAAAGTGGCTAAGGTATCGACCCGGTAGTGCTGCGGTGCTTGCGACATTGTCTTCGCGAGCAAGCCCGTTCCCACGTTGGATCTCATGTGAACGCGATATCTGTGATCACTGAGATCAACTGTGGGAGCGGGCTTGCCCGCGAAAGCGTCAGCTCAGGCACTACAAAGCCGAAGCACTCATCTCCCCATCCACCAACCGCTCAATCCCCAGCGGATTGGCATCCTGCAATGCCTCTGGCAGCAGCGCATCCGGATAATTCTGGAAGCACACCGGTCGCAGGAACCTGTCGATAGCCAGCGTCCCGACCGACGTGCCCCGCGAGTCCGAAGTCGCCGGATATGGCCCGCCATGCACCATCGCCTCGCACACCTCGACCCCGGTCGGATAGCCGTTGAGCAGAATCCGCCCGACCTTCTCCTGCAATACCTCCGCCAACCAGCGGTACTCCAGTAACTCGTCGGCCTCGCCAATCAGCGTCGCCGTCAGTTGCCCGCGCAGGCCGTGCAGCGCCGCCGCCAACTGCGCCCGATCTTCAACTTCAATAACGATAGTGGTCGGCCCGAACACTTCCTCCTGCAGCAGATCATCGCCCTTGAGCAACAGACTGACATCGGCCTTGAACACCTGCGGTTGCGCCTGATTGCCCTGCTGCGGCTTGCCCGCCAGGTGCAGCAGGCCCGGATGCTCGTGCAATTCACCCAGCCCCCGGCTGTAGCTGGCCAGTGTGCCGGCGTTGAGCATGGTTTGTGGCGGCTGCTGGTTCATGCTGGCGCAAAAGGTTTCGAGAAAGGTGCTGAACTGCGGCGAACGCAGGCCAATGACCAGGCCAGGATTGGTACAGAACTGCCCGCAGCCCTGGGTCACCGAAGCGGCCAGTTGCGCGGCGATCTGCTCGCCCCGCACCTTGAGCGCCTCGGGCAACAAAAATACCGGGTTGATGCTCGACATCTCGGCGAATACCGGAATCGGTTGCGCCCGGTTCGCGGCCATGTGGCTCAAGGCATTACCGCCCTTGAGCGAGCCGGTGAAGCCCACGGCCTGGATCGCCGGATGCTTGACCAGCCACTCACCCACTCCACCGCCATAGATCATGTTGAACACACCGGCCGGCATCTGCGTGCGCTCGGCGGCGCGAATGATTGCGTCCGCCACCCACTCGGCGGTCGCCATGTGGCCGCCGTGGGCCTTGAACACCACCGGGCAACCGGCGGCCAGCGCCGAAGCGGTATCGCCACCGGCGGTGGAGAACGCCAGCGGAAAGTTGCTGGCGCCGAACACCGCCACCGGCCCCAGGGCGATGCGGTACTGACGCAGGTCCGGACGCGGCAACGGCTGACGCTCCGGTAACGCCCGGTCGATGCGCGCGCCGTAGAAATCGCCGCGCCGCAGCACCTTGGCAAACAAACGCAATTGGCCGCTGGTGCGCCCGCGCTCACCCTGGATACGTCCGGCAGGCAACGCGGTTTCGCGGCAGACCGTGGCGACGAAATCATCACCGAGGGCATCGATTTCATCGGCAATGGCATCGAGGAATCGTGCGCGTTTTTCTGCGCTGAGGTTACGGTAGATCGGGTAGGCCGCAGCGGCGGCTTTGGCGGCGGCGTCCACTTCGGCTTCGGATGCCTGGAAGAATGTGCCGGGCAGTGGTTCACCGGTGGTAGCGTCGATACTTTGCAGTTGCGAGGTGCCGTTGGCGCTGCGACGGCCGCCGATGTAGTTGTGTCCGAGTGGCGTGGTCATGTGGAGATCCTTAGTCAGGTGACTGACCGAAGATTCGTGGGGTGTTCAAGAGCCACCCCTCACCCCAACCCTCTCCCCAAAGGGGAGAGGGGGAAAGGGAGCCGATCTTCGTGTTGTTCAACATTGCGTTCGACTCAGAACCTGTGTTCAGAGCACGCGAACTTGTCCGATCGGCAGCGGCTGGGCGCTTTCGCCTATGCCGTTGATCAGCGGTGCACCGAACTCATCCAGGCTGATCTGGAAGCGATCCCCCGGCTGGGTCTTTACACCGTCGGCAAACGACAGCGTGGCAGTGCCGAAGTAATGCACGTGGACATCACCCGGGCGCAAGAACTGCGAGTATTTGAAGTGGTGGAATTCGAGGTTGGCGAGGCTGTGGCACATGTTGTCTTCGCCGCTGAGAAACTCCTTTTCCCAGATCGTTTCGCCGTTGCGTTTGATCCGGCTGGTGCCGACCAGGTGCCTGGGCAACTCACCGATGCGCAACTCCGGACCGTAGGAGCAATAGCGCAGCTTCGAATGCGCCAGGTACAGGTAGTTGCGCCGCTCCATCACATGGTCGGAGAACTCGTTGCCCAGCGCATAACCAACGCGATACGGCTGGCCGTCATCGCCAATCACGTAGAGCCCGGTCAGCTCCGGTTCTTCGCCGGCGTCTTCGGCAAACGGCGGCACCGGAAAATCCTCACCGGGGCGCACGACGATACTGCCGTCGCCCTTGTAGAACCATTCCGGTTGCGCGCCTACCTGCCCCGCCGCCGGTTTGCCGCCCTCCAGGCCCCATTTGAAGATGCGCATGGTGTCGGTCATGCCGATTTCTACGGCGCCGTCCTGCTGGTGCATTTTGTCCCGTGCCGAGGCGCTGCCCAGGTGGGTCAGGCCGGTGCCGCTGATCAGGCAATGGGCCGGGTCTTCGTGATCCAGCGGTGGCAAAACGCAGCGCTGCTGCAATAACTGCGCGTAATCGGGCCCGGGCTCGGTGCCGCGCTGCGCGACTTCTTCTTGCAGGCTGCGTTTGCCGCGGATCGCCGCGAGTGCCAGTTCGCGGGTGCTGCGGGTGTCGCGCAGCACCTGGACCTGTGCCCCGTCGACGAGCCCGACCTGACGTTGTCCGGCAGTATTTTCGAATTGAATCAGGCGCATGTCGGCCCTCCATAGAGTCGCGAATTGGTGGCCACAGGGTCACTCGATGATGTTGAAGTCGCTCAGGTACTCATCGGAGATTTCCAGGCCCAGCCCGGGCTTGTGGTCGTCGAGCTGGATGTAACCGTTGACCGGCTGCGGCTCGCCCTTGAACACGTAGTAGAAGAGTTCGTTGCCGACTTCGACGTCGAATACCGGGAAGAACTCGGCCATCGGCGAGGCGGTGGTGGACATGGTCAGGTGGTAGTTGTGCATCTGCCCGGCGTGAGGGATCACCGGCACCGACCAGGCTTCGGCCATGGCGTTGATCTTGCGCGCTGCGGTGATGCCGCCGACGCGGTTGGTGTCGTACTGGATCACGTCGACGGCGCGACGCTCCAGCAGGTCCTTGAAGCCGTAGGAGGTGAACTCGTGCTCGCCGCCGGAGATCGGCATGATCCCCATTTTTTTCAGCTCGATGTAGCCCTCGATGTCGTCGGCGATCACCGGTTCTTCCAGCCAGCGCGGCTCGAACTCGGCCAGTTTCGGCAACATGCGACGGGCATATTCCAGGGTCCAGCCCATGTAGCATTCGAGCATGATGTCGACATCGGGGCCGGCCAGATTACGCAGGGCGCGCACTTGCTCGATGTTCTTGCGCATACCCGCCGGGCCGTCTTTCGGGCCGTAGCCGAAGCGCATTTTCAGCGCAGTGAAACCCTGGTTCAGATAGCCCTGGGCTTCTTCGAGGAACAGGTCGAGGTTGTCGTTGGCGTACAGCTTGGAGGCGTAGGTCCAGATCTTTTCCTTGGTACGGCCACCGAGCAGTTTGAACACCGGTTTGTTGACCGCCTTGCCCATGATGTCCCAGATCGCGATGTCGATCGCCGAAATGGCCGCCATGCCGATGCCTTTGCGGCCCCAGGCGTGGCTTTGGCGGTACATTTTCTGCCAGATGTATTCGTTGTCGAACGGGTCTTCACCCATCGCGATGGGTGCCAGGTAGGTGTCGATGATTTCCTTGGCCACACGCGGCGCCAGGGCGCAGTTGCCGATGCCGACCAGGCCCGTATCGGTCTCGACTTCCACCACCAGCCAGCCGTGGAAACGGAACGATCCCATGGCGTCGCCGCGCTCGAAAAGGATGTCACTGGCGTTGGTGCAGAAGTGCGCTTGAGGTGGAACGACTTTGCCTTTCCACTCGAAAACGCGGGTACGGATCGCTTTGATTTTCATGAATACAGTTCCTTGAGCTGCCGGCTTCTTGTAGTTGTCGGGTCGCGTGCCTGGAGCTGCTCGGTGACGGGTTCCAAGGCATTCGATGGGCCGACTTTAGCCAGCGCCCGGGGGCGGCGGATAATCACTTATGCGTATCCGGCGATAACCTGGGGTGATAGATGAATGCGTTTATTGCTCTGATCGAGTTATCAGGCATGACACAAAAAAATGTGGGAGCGGGCTTGCTCGCGAAGAGGCAATGTCAATCGACATAAATGCCGCCTGACACACCGCCATCGCGGGCAAGCCCGCTCCCACAGGGTTAAGTGTTGTCGATGGATCGGGAAATCAGTAGCTGTTGGCGCCCATCCGGCAGGCAATCTCGAACGCCTGGCGTATCGCCCCGACATTGGCCTTGCCCTGCCCGGCGATATCGAAGGCCGTGCCATGGGCCGGTGTGGTGATCGGGATCGGCAAGCCGCCCTGCACCGTCACGCCGCGGGAAAAGCCCATCAGCTTGATCGCGATCTGCCCCTGGTCGTGGTACATGGTCACCACTGCATCGAAGGCACTGGCATCGCCCTGGACCTTGAGGAAAATCGTATCTCCCGGGTACGGCCCTTCAGCCGCGATGCCCTTGGCCTGAGCCGCACGCACCGCCGGGCCGATGATGTCCAGCTCTTCACGACCGAACGACCCGTTGTCACCGTTGTGCGGGTTCAAGCCACACACGCCGATGCGCGGTTTTTCCAGACCGTTGCGCTTGAGCGCGGTGTCGATCAACTCAATCGCTTCCACCACCCGCGCCTGGCTGAGCATGCCCGGCACATCGGCCAGGGCCACGTGGGAAGTCACCCGCGAGGTCCAGAGGTTGTCGAGCACGTTGAATTCGCAGAACGGTCCGTGGAAATCCAGCAGCTCGGCAAACCAGTGCAGTTCGTCGCTGTGGGCCATGCCGGCCATGTGCAACGAGGTCTTGTTCAACGGGCCGAACAGCACCGCATCAGTGGTGCCCGCTTCGGTCAGGCGCAGGGCCTGTTCGAGGGTGTCGAGGCTGTAGCGACCGCCCACCACACTGGCTTCGCTACGGGGGAACTCACCCATGGCATCGCCGCGAAAATCGTAGAACAGCGGCGTGTCATCGACAAAGTCCAGTTGCGCCAGGGATTCCACGCGACGAAAGGGAAACTCCACCCCGGCGATGCGCATGCCACGCCGCATTTCCGCCTCGTCGGCGATCAGGATCACATTGGCCTGGCTGCGCACCTGCGGCTCGCCGAGCAGTCGCGCGATCAGTTCCGGGCCGATGCCGGCGGGGTCCCCCAGGACCATCGCGATGGTAGTCTTGTTCATGCTTCACTCCTCAAGGGTTCAGGCTGCGCACGGTCAATGGCGCAAGGCTCGCAGCGATAAACCCGCTGCGCGTTGCTGTAGAAAAGTCGCTCCTGATCGGCCCGTGGCAGATCGGCGACGATGGATTTGAAACCGCTGTAGATGTCGTCGAACGAGCCGCACAGGCTGTCCACGGGGAAGTTGCTGGCAAACATCGCCCGCTGGCTGCCGAACATGGCGATCACCTCGCGCACGATCCAGGCGTTGTCTTTGGCACGCCAGCGCTGGCCACCCTGCCCCAGGCCGGAAATCTTCACCTGCACGTTCGGCCACTGCGCCAGCCGCGCCATTGCCAGGCGCCAGCTCGCCAGGCCTTCGGCACTGCGATCGCTGGGCAAGCCGGCGTGGTTGAGAATCAGCGTGATTCCGGGAAAGTCCCGGGCCAGGCGCTCGGCTTCGTGCAGGTTCCACCAGGGTGTCTGCAAATCGAAATGCAGCCCCAGGCCTTCGAGGGCGGCATAGCTGCGGCGCCAGTGCTCATCGCTCATCAGGCTGCGCAGATGCCCGACTTGCTGTGGCGTGGCCGGCCCACCGGGTTTGTGCCGGACACTGCGCACGTGCTTGAAACGCGCCTGTTCGTGCAATACATCGATGGCGTCCGGATGATCGAGCCAGGCTTGCGCCACAATGGCATTCGGCACGCCGTAACGGGCGGCCAATTGCTCGATGAACCTGGTTTCGCCAATCGGGTCCCCGGGGTTCCATTCGGTCTCGACGTACACCGTCTGCACGACGTCATGCGCGGCCGCATCGGCGAAATAGTCCTCAGGGAAATAACGCCGCTTGATTGCACTGTAGTCACCGTAACGAAACGGGACGCTGGCCTCAGGAGCGAGCCAGGGGTGGTCGTTGACGGTCGGGTCCCAGAAGTGATGATGGGCATCGACGATCGGGCCATCCCAAGTGGTACCGGCCAAGAGCTTAGACATGTCGCACCTCATCCAGACTGATGAACAACGTAGCCAGCACAAACACCGCCGAGCACACCGCGAAGAAGCCCAGCACCGGGGCAAAACCACCGGTCATCTGCAAAATCACCCCCACCAGGATCGGTACCGCAATGCCGCCGGTACTGCCCGCCATGTTCATCACGCCGCCGATCAGGCCAACCCGCGCCGGAGCCGCCAGCAGTGCCGGGAAGCTCCAGTAGAGGCTGCCCCACATCAGGAAAAACGCGGTCATCGCCAACAGCGCCACTGCTGCAAAAGGATTGCTCAGGGTCGGCAGCAGCAGGAAGGCGCCGAGGGCCACCAACCCGGAAAACGCCAGCAGGCTCTTGACCGCCATACCGCGGCTGACACCCTTGCGAATCAAACCGTCGCAAAGAAAACCACCGGTCAACGAGCCCAGCGCACCACAGAGGAAGATCACGAAAGTCGCAGCACCAATGCCCTTGATATCAAAGCCGCGGGCCTGGGACAGATAACTCGGGCCCCAGGTCAGCAACCCGAAATACACCATCGCCCAACTGGCACGACCGATCAGCAAGCCACTGAGGGAACGCGCGGCAATGCCCAGGCCTTTGACCGGCACCCGCGCCGCTTCGGCAGCCGGTGTGGCACGGCCGGCGTTGATCTGTTCAAGCTCGGCTTCATTGACCTGCGGGTGGCTGGCCGGGTCATCGCGCAGATAACGCCGCGCCAGCCAGGCCAGCGCCAGGGTGGCGATACCGGCAATCACAAAGGCCAGGCGCCAGGAATCCAGCGAAGCGATCAGGTAAGCAATGATCAACCCGCCCAGCGCCACACCCAACGGGCTGCCGCTGTCCATCAGCACCGCGCCGCGACTGCGTTCGCTGGGGGCCAGCCAAAGGGAAATCATCTTGCCGCCCGAGGGGAACAGCGGCGCCTCGGCGGCACCCAGTGCGACCCTGGCAAACAACAATGACAGGCCACCGGTGGCGAACGCCGCCAGTACCTGGAACGTGCCCCACAAGCCGGTCGACCAACTGATGACCCGGTGCGGGCCATATCGGTCAATCAACCAGCCACCGGGAATCTGCAACAGCGCGTAGGCCCAGAAGAAGCTGCTGAGAATCAGCCCCTGCAAACTGGGAGACAGGGAAAATTCGTGGGCAATGGTCGGCATCGCGATGGACAGCGAGACCCGGTCGATCAGGTTGATCATGGTCAAGGCGAAGATGATGGCGAAGATCCGCCAACGCACACTGCTGGCTTTGGCGGTGCCGGCCTGCGCGTTCGCCGCGGCCGGTGGCTGGATACCTGCGGCGGGCAGGTTCAGGGAAGCACTGGAACGAGCCATGGTGCGTACCTCGTTTTATTATTGTTGTGAACGTAACGACGCCTTTCCTGGCGGCGTGGTGAGCACTATCGAAGGCTCGCTGATAACCGTCTAATCAATACTTGAAATCAGGCGATAGCCTCGGGTTATGCCATGCCCTGCTTTCAACGTCCTTTCAACGTTGGCGCTTTTTTCTGTAGGAGCGAGCCTGCTCGCGATGGTCTTCAACGAAAACGCGTGTTTCTTGAAGAGACGCAGCGCCCATGAGTCCATCGCGAGCAGGCTCGCTCCTACATAAGTCCTGCTTCGTTTGCCGAGCTATAACTCCAGGCTATCGGTGTATGTATTGTTTTGACTAGACGTGGAGTCTGCGTGTTCACACACTCAGGCCAGGCTTGCGGCTTTAACGCTTAAACAAGTCGCTCATAACAATTACAAAAACACCGAAACGAGGCCCTTCCCATGCGAAATGCATTCGTCCGTCGCACTTCCCGTCTGTTTCTTGGCTGCACTCTGATCGCCGCCGGTGCCCTTCCCGCCCTGGCGCACGCCTGGCAGCCGGACAAGAACGTCGAAATCATTGTCGCCGGTGGCCCCGGTGGCGGCACCGACCAGCTCGGGCGCCTGATCCAGTCGATCATCACCACCCACAAGCTGCTCGACGTTAATACCATCGTCCTTAACAAGGGCGGCGGCAATGGCGCCGAAGCCTTCCTCGACATGAAGATGAACAAGGGCGATGCCGAGAAACTGGTGATCGGTACCAATAACATCTACCTGTTGCCGCTGGTGTCCAAGCTCGGCTATCAATGGCAGGAGCTAACACCGATTGCCGCCGTGGCCGAAGATGACTTCATCCTCTGGAGCTACAAGGACGCGCCCTGGAAAGACGCCAAGGGCTTCTACGCGGCGGTCAAGGCCGACCCATCGAGCCTGCGCATGGGCGGCAGCCAGTCCAAGGACGTCGACCAGACCCTGACCCTGCTGCTCAACCAGACCAACAACAGCAAACTGGTGTACATCCCGTTCAAGAGCGGCAGCGAAGCCGCGACCCAACTGGCCGGCAAACACATCGCCGCCAACGTCAACAACCCCAGCGAAAGCATCAGCCAATGGCGTGGTGACCAGGTCGAGCCGCTCTGCGTATTCAGCAAGGAGCGCATGAGCTACACCGAAAAAGTCGCCGGCGATAAATCCTGGGCCGACGTGCCGACCTGCCACGAACAAGGCCTGGGCATCGATCAGTATCGCTTCCCGCGCACCGTGTTCATGCCCGGCGAAGTCACCGCCGAACAACGGGCGTTCTATGTCGAGCTGATGCGCAAAGTCACAGAAACCCCTGAGTTCAAGGCCTACGTGAAGCAGAACGCCCTGGTGCCGACCTTCCTCGAAGGCGAGCCGCTGACTGCCTACATCGAAAAAGACACCGCCCGCGTCACGCCAGTGTTCAAGGAAGCCGGCTGGCTGAAAAACTGAAGTCGCCACGGCCGCCTGCCTGCGGGCGGCCGTGCCCTGCTGGAGATATGTTCATGTCCCATTCCTCGGATTCACCGGCACTGGTCGGCACCCGTTGGGTCGAACTCGGCCTGGCGTTATTCACTACCCTGATCGGCGCGGTGGTGATGTACGGTAGCCTCGAACAAGGCATTGGCTGGGGCGATGCCGGCCCAGAGCCGGGTTACTTCCCCTTCTATATCGGCCTGATGCTCAGTGCCGCCAGCGTGGCCAACGGCCTGTTGACCCTGGTGCGCTGGCAGGCGCTCAGTGTTGCGTTCGTCAGCGGCAGTGCATTCAAGCAAGTGATGTCGGTATTCATCCCTATCGCGCTGTTCGTCGGCGCCATGCCCTTGACCGGCATCTATGTGGCCTCGGCGTGCTTCATTGCCTGGTTCATGTGGCGTGACAAGGTGCGCGCCAAACCTTATGGCAAGTTGATGATCGCCAGCGTGTCCCTGGGCGCGGTGCTCGCCAGCTACCTGATTTTCGCGCTGTGGTTCAAGGTCCCGCTGGATGCCGGCCCGATGGGCGACTGGATTGCCCTGGCCGGGAGAAACTTCAAATGAGCGAGTTCGATTCCCTGCTGCAAGGCATGAACCTGATCCTGACCCCGGGCCATATCGGCCTGATGGTGATCGGCGTGCTGCTGGGCATTCTGGTGGGTGTGTTGCCCGGCCTCGGCGCCCCCAATGGCGTGGCGCTGCTGCTGCCACTGACCTTCACCATGTCGCCGGTATCGGCGATCATCCTGCTGTCGTGCATGTATTGGGGCGCGCTGTTTGGCGGCTCGATCACCTCGATCCTGTTCAACATCCCCGGCGAGCCCTCATCGGTGGCGACCACGTTCGACGGCTACCCGATGGCCCGCGAAGGTCGCGCCGCCGAAGCCCTGACCGCCGCCTTCAGTTCGGCACTGCTCGGTGCGTTGGCCGGGGTGTTGTTGCTGACCTTCCTGTCGACGAAGATTGCCGCGTTCGCCATGTCCTTCAGTTCGCCGGAGTTCTTTGCGGTGTACCTGTTGGCGTTCTGCACCTTCATCGGCATGAGCAAGAACCCGCCACTGAAAACCGTGGTGGCGATGATGATCGGTTTCGCCATGGCAGCGGTCGGCATGGACACTGTGTCCGGCAACCTGCGCCTGACCTTCGACCAGCCGACACTGATGACCGGCATCAGCTTCGAAGTGGCGGTGATCGGCCTGTTCGGCATCGGTGAAATTCTCTGCACTGTCGAAGAAGGCCTGGTGTTCCGTGGCGAACATGCGCGCATCACACCGATGGTGATCCTGCGCACCTGGGCCAAGCTGCCGCGCTACTGGTGGACCATCGTGCGCAGCACCCTGGTCGGTTGCTGGATGGGCATTACACCAGGCGGACCGACCGCCGCATCGTTCATGAGCTACAGCCTGGCGCGGCGCTTTTCGAAAAACCGCGACAATTTTGGCAAAGGTGAACTCGAAGGCGTGATCGCTCCGGAAACTGCTGACCATGCCGCCGGCACCAGTGCCTTATTGCCGATGCTGACCCTGGGCATTCCTGGTTCGGCCACGGCAGCGGTAATGCTTGGCGGCTTGATGATCTGGGGCCTGCACCCCGGCCCGACGCTGTTCGTCGAGCAGCATGATTTTGTCTGGGGCCTGATCGCCAGCATGTATCTGGGCAACGTGGTCAGCCTGATCGTGGTGTTGGCTACCGTGCCGCTGTTCGCTTCGATCCTGCGCATTCCGTTCTCGATCATCGCGCCGATCATCATCATGGTCTGTGCCATCGGTGCCTACTCGGTCCACAACTCGTTCTTCGACGTGGTGTTGATGCTCGGCTTCGGCGCCCTGGGTTATCTGTTCAAGAAACTCGGCTACCCGATTGCGCCGCTGGTACTGGCCGCTGTGCTGGGTGACAAGGCTGAAGATGCATTCCGCCAGTCAATGCTGTTCTCCGACGGTCACCTGGGGATTTTCTGGTCCAACCCACTGGTGGGCAGCCTGACCACAGCGGCACTGCTGATGCTGTTCTGGCCGCTGATTTCCAGGGCACTGGGCGCCCTGTCAGGCCTGCGCAAACCGCCCGTCGCCAAGACCAAATCCGTGCTGTGATACAGCAATGCTGGCAACGCCTGACATTTGTTGTCAGGCTTGCCGCAGTCTTTCATGCGAGCGCGGCCCATGACCCGAATTCCTGATGCCAACGTAATCCACAGCCGACTGCGTCTGCGCCAACTGCGGCTGATGCTGGCCCTGCAGGAATTCGGCTCGTTGCGCCGCGCCGCCGACCACATCGGCATGACCCAACCGGCAGCGACCAAGATGCTGCACGAAGCCGAGGATTTGCTCGGCGTCGAACTCTTCGAACGCTTGCCCCGCGGCATGCGCTCCACCCCATTCGGCGAGACGGTCATTTACTACGCACGCATGGTGTTCGCCGAACTCAGCGGCATGCGTGAAGAACTGGTCGCCCTGCAGTCCGGCAACCTCGGCCGCGTCGCGGTCGGGGCAATTCCAGCCCTGGCTTCAGGGTTGCTCACGCGTACCATCGCCACCTTGAAACAAAGCCATCCGCGTCTGTCCATGAGCATTCAGGTCGACACCAGCGACGTGCTGGTACAAGCATTGCTGCAGGATCAACTGGATATCGTGTTGGGGCGGATTCCGGCGGGTGCCCGGGCCGAAGAATTGCTCTTCGACAGCCTCGGCGAAGAAGCCTTGTGCGTGATTTCCGGCGCGCACAATCCACTGGCGAAAGCGACTCAATTGAGTTGGGCCGAACTGCAAAACATGACCTGGGTGCTGCAACAACAACCCAGCCCGATGCGCGCGATCATCAATCAGGTGTTCCACAATGCGCGGGTCGATATTCCCAGCAGCATCGTCGAAACCACCTCGATCATGACCCTGCTCTCATTGATCCAGCAGACCGACATGCTCGGTGTCACGCCGGTGTCGGTGGTCGAGGATTATCCTGGCCGTGATTTGCTGGCGGTGCTGCCGATCAAGTTCGAAGCACGCTTGCCGCCGTATGGTTTGATCACCAGGCGCCATCGCATTCAATCCTCGGCGATGCAGGCGTTCATGAATTCGGTGCGGGCCGAGCATGCGCTGAGCAAATGAAACGGTTCTTCAGGGATCAACGAAAACCTGTAGGAACTGCGGTGCGACGATTCGAATACGGCCCGGAAAGAGATGTCATCCTCTCGTTTTTTTGACGAGTTGCTCAACGAAGAACTCTATATGGCCTCTAGGGATAGTTGCCAAAGGCCAAGTGCTGACCTTTACAGCGATATTATGAAATGCTTGGGCACACTTGGAGCGCGGATAGTATTCATAAACTGCTCGCTGACTCTGCGCTGCCCTACGCGCACATTCATCGTACGGTACAGCTCCCGCATACTGCAGTGCTATGTCGAGGAAGTGATCGGTAATCTTGGTCAATTTAACGAAAAGGGCGCGACCTTCCTGCGAGTTATGCGCCATATTGACTAGGATCCGGAAACGGTCCATTCCGTAATCACGATTCAACAGTTTAATCAGTGCATAGGCATCGGTGATCGAGGTCGGTTCGTCGCAGACCACCAGAAGGGCTTCTTGGGCCGCCCGGACGAGACTAACCACCGACGAGCCGATGCCCGCAGCTGTGTCAATCACCAGCACATCGAGACTATCACTGATTTCACTGAAAGCCTGGATCAGGCCTGCGTGCTGAGCCGGTGACAAATGCGCCATGTTCGGGAAGCCTGAAGCTGCGGGAACGATTCGCACGCCACCCGGACCACCCAAAAGCACTTCGGATAACTCACAGCGACCGTCAATTAAATCGGCAAGTGTGTACTTTAGGGAAAGCCCTAACAGAACATCAATATTCCCCAAGCCAAGATCGCCATCAAGCAATACAACTCTTCTTCCAAGCTTCGCTAGCGCCAATGAAAGATTCACAGCCACAGTCGTCTTGCCAACGCCGCCCTTTCCGCCGGTTACGGCGATAACCTGTACAGTATTCACATCATCCATCTTATAGACCCCCTTCCATGTGCAACACATGCAAGTAGTCGCTATTTATCCGTATAAGTTCTGAATGCGCGACCCTGGCACTTAGCTCACAAGGAAAACTAGAAATCGCACAGTACATCTATCGACCACTCAACTTTATAACAAGGCGGCGACACTTCCGCTAAGAAAACTGCAACCACAAAGAGGTCACCTTACTTCAATTACACAAGCGCACTACGACGTTTGAGTTCTCCATTAAGAATGAAGTCATTCTCGGAATAATCTATCGGGCAATCGATCACATGAACTCCTGGCTCGCGAATGCACTTCTTCAACAATGGTAAAAACGATTCTGCAGAGTGAATCAGATACCCATTGGCGCCATAGCTTTGGGCATACATCACGAAATCAGGATTTCCGTAATCCAGACCAAAATCTGTGAACCCCATATTTGCCTGTTTCCACCGGATCATGCCGTACCCATCATCGCGTAGGATGATGATAGTCAAATTCATCTTCAAGCGAACGGCGGTTTCAAGCTCTTGGCTATTCATCATGAAACCACCATCACCACAGACCGCCACGACTGGGCGATCAGGGTAGACCAAGTGGGCAGCCATGGCAGACGGCAGCCCCGCACCCATAGTCGCAAGGGCATTATCCAACAGAACCGTGTTAGGTTTATGAGCCTTATAGTTGCGCGCGAACCACAATTTGTAGATCCCGTTATCCAAGGCGACGATACCCTCAGATGGCAGAGCACGCCGAACATCAGCTACCAGGCGCTGGGGATAAATTGGGAAGCGATCGTCATCAGCTCCTTCGGCCACTTGGACCTCATTAGCCTCACGAATAGTCATCAGCCGATTGAAATTCCAATGAGACTGCGGCTCCAGTGCTTCGCTGATCTGCCAGATCGCGTTGGCGATATCACCCACCACTTCGATTTGTGGAAAATACACAGGATCAACTTCGGCAGATCGGAAGTTGATATGAATAACGTCCGTACCGCCACGAACCATAAAAAAAGGTGGTTTTTCAATTACGTCGTGCCCGATATTGACGATCAAATCAGCAGCCTCTAGACCGCGATGTACGAAGTCACCCGCCGACAGAGCAGCGTTCCCAAGGAAACGGGGATGGCGCTCGTCCACTACACCCTTCCCCATTTGAGTGGTTACGAACGGTATTCCAGTCTTATCGATCAACTGCCTGAGGACCTTAGCGGTGATCTTACGGTTAGCACCAGCTCCGATAACCAAGATTGGGCTGTGTGCCGCCTTGAGCTTGCAGACAGCGGCAGCAATAGCTTTTTGCTCGGCAACCGGACGGCGATGCAAACTGGGTTGGATTGGTCGGTTGTCCGTATGCTCGGCTGCAATATCTTCCGGGAGCTCGAGATGCACAGCGCCCGGCTTCTCTTCTTCAGCAAGGCGGAAAGCTTCACGTACTCGAGAAGGGATGTTGTCCGCAGAAGCTAATTGGTGCGTGTATTTTGTAACCGGCCGCATCATCCCAACCACATCGAGGATCTGGAAACGCCCCTGTTTAGACTTTTTAATGGGCTTCTGCCCGGTAATCATGAGCATAGGCATCCCCCCCAGATAGGCGTAAGCACTGGCGGTCACCAAATTCGTTGCACCGGGGCCTAGCGTAGCGAGACTGACACCTGTCTTACCCGTGAGACGACCATATGTAGAAGCCATAAATCCGGCGGACTGTTCGTGGCGTGTGAGTACCAATTTGATGGTTGAGCATCTTAGTGACTCCAGCAGATCCAGATTTTCCTCACCTGGAATGCCAAACACATATTCAACTCCTTCATTCTCTAAGCATTGCACTACAACATCTGCAGCCTTAGCCATCTTCCACCTCGAATTTTGAGAGCATTTAAATGCAATTGAATATGTTTTACCGCAGCCACTACCTTCATCAGACAACCAGGTAACAAGCCAGATATAACGAGCCGCAGGCTAACCAACTAGGAAAGCCATGCACTTATAAACCAAGGGACTAACCACTACTGAGCATTAAAAAAAAACCGCCCCAAAAGGGCGGCAAATGATACTTCGAGACAAGCGGAGCAGCTCTCGAAGCCTTACACGCAATTAAAATATGTTAAGTGGATACTCTGTAACAAGCCGTAGCTCATGAACGTCTGGCTTGAAATCACTACGATAGCTGGCGGCTTTAACTTGAGTACTCAGCCCCTTAGCACGACCGGACTGCACAACATAACGCACCATAAAGTCAGTCTCCCACTCCTTGCCGTCACTGACAGTTTTGCCTACTTTTATGTTATCACCCATAGCATAGACGGTGGTAAATGTAAGACCCGGCAAACCTAATTGCGCAAAATTAAGGTCATATTGTAACTTCCAAGAATTTTCGTCTTCATTGACGGCATCCATGACCTGAATAAAGTTAGACAAGTACAAAGTACTTGTTCCATCAATAAGGTATTGATGCGGGCCTCGACCACTGACCTGCTGATTCGCTACAGTAAAGGTACTACCAAGATAGGAGTAGCTGCCTTGAAGACTGAAAACATAGTTATCCAAATCTCCGCCGAGCTCATCACCGATACTTTTCTGCTGATACGCATTGTATTGCAGGCCCACTGCCTGTTTAGCATCCAAGCTATGTAACCAGTTAATACCGATGAAACGGTTATCCCAGTAATTCTGTATGCTGGATGAATATAGAGAGGCACTGAGATCTTTGGTAAAATCGTACTTACCGCCTACGTAATCAGCCTCTTGCAAAGGTCCCGATGCCCGATCAGTCTGATCCCTACGTCGCAGGGAAGTTAAGTGACCCGCTTCGAAGAGAAGTTTTGAAATGTCTGTACTACTAAATGTCACACCGTCTACTGTTTCGGGGAGCAACCGAGAATCTCCGAGTGAGACCACAGGGTTTTTGACGATCTGACCACCTATTTTTAGAACACTATTTGACACTTTTACCTTAACAGCACCTACTGCCTTGGAGTATTGATCTTGAGCTTCGTCAACCCCAGGTATTCCCTTTCCTGAGCTTGCAAGAAGGCCAGTACCGATTCGATCGGAACTGCTATCAAGTTTCAGGCCGAACATGCCGATTGCGTCTACTCCGAAGCCAACGGTTCCAGGAGTATACCCGGAACTGAACTTAGCAATCGCACCCTGTGCCCACTCACGGCGCTGGCTCTGCTTGACATTTTCACCTGAAAAGTCACGATCATAGTAGTAATTTCGGTTAAGTATGCTGAGCGTGCTTTTCTTGACGAAGTCAGACTCCGAAATATCCGAAGCAAAAGTGGATGCACTCCCGAAAACCAGTATTGCCGCCAAAAATATAGCCATTAACACTTTCATAACCTACCTCTCTTAAGTTACGACACAAACAAAATTGTTTTTATTTTTACTGAGTAGTTATTATTCGTGCAGCACAAAACTCTGTGGACATCTCGCACAGTAGACAGCCAACCTTCCTGGTTCTTGGGTGTAAACTCCATCCGGAAAAGCCCGATAGCGCGCCCACGCCAATTGGCATAAAAACGCAGTCCGACTTTCACGAAAAAACTCTTTTATCAGTAGCTCTGTATATCAGCCCTACTGATAAAATTTAACGCTCAGGCCATAACCAGTTAAAACTTATACGCGTTTGAGTGCATTGCGCACGTCTACTTACGAGCATGTGGAAGCTGTCAAATCTTCACGCCAACATCCGCAAAACAAATCATATTTTCCAGGCGACCGGCAGATCAATTAATCAACTTAATATGGCGAGTTACGGAAGACCTCTGCCTCCTCAAGAATTCATCAACCCTATACAACTACAACAATTTAGCTGTCGCCCGCCACACGACAGCCTTATATTGTCTATATACTTACTGCATCGAAGCAAATGCGAACGGCGAATACTTCGCAAAATTGCCGCTTCGCACTAGGGTATAAGCAGCCAAAAGATCCGGCGCAAAGTACCTATCAGCATCGTAGTGAGTAACTTTCTGGCGGATTGTTTCCATCGTCAATTGGAGTGTTGGACTGGTCTTATTCGGAGCACGCAAGTCTACGCCCTGAGCCGCAGCCAAAAACTCGATAGCCAGAATATGCGCAACATTATCTGCAATATCGGTCAAGCGGCGGGCGGCGTAGGTCGCCATGGAAACATGGTCCTCCTGGTTGGCAGAGGTAGGGATTGAATCAACAGAAGCTGGATGCGCAAGTGACTTGTTTTCTGAGGCAAGTGCGGCAGCAGTAACATGAGCAATCATGAACCCAGAATTGATACCGCCATCTTTGACCAGGAATGGAGGCAGGCGAGAAAGCGTTGCATCAATCAAAAGTGCAATACGACGCTCAGCAATCGATCCGATTTCACAGGCAGCGATAGCCAGGTTATCCGCAGCAAAAGCCACTGGCTCAGCGTGGAAATTACCTCCTGAGATAACCTCTCCAGTTTCTGGAAAGATCAGCGGATTGTCAGAAACGGCGTTCGCTTCAATCAGCAGTATGTTGGCGGCATGCCGAATCTGATCGAGGCAAGCCCCCATAACTTGAGGCTGACACCGCAGGCTGTACGGGTCTTGCACTTTCTCGCAATCAGCATGTGACAGGTTAATCTCAGAGCCCTTAAGAAGAGTCCGGTAGGCTGCGGCAGCATCAATCTGACCTTGATGGCCTCGAAGCGCATGAATACGGTGATCAAAAGGTGCAACTGAACCCAACGCAGCATCGACCGACAGCGCACCTGCAACGAGAGCGGTGTTGAATAGGTCCTCAATCGCAAACAGATTTTGTATCGCGAGAGCAGCGGATGCTTGGGTTCCGTTAAGCAGCGCGAGCCCTTCCTTAGCTTGCAATATAAGCGGATCAAGCCCTACGAGTTTCAATCCATCGAGAGCGCTCATACGCTCCCCCTTCACATGCACCTCACCGAATCCGATCAGCGTGGCTGACATGTGGGCAAGAGGAGCCAGGTCACCAGAGGCGCCTACGGAGCCTTTCACAGGAATTACAGGAAGCACGTCAGCATTGAAGAGCTTGACCATGGCTTCCATCACTTCCAGACGGATACCAGAGTTGCCACGACCAAGGCTAGACAATTTGAGCGCGATCAAAAGGCGAACCACCGGTCGCGGCATTGGCTCACCCACACCCACCGAGTGAGACAGCACCAGATTTTTCTGGAGCAACTCAAGCTGGTCGCTAGGAATGTGCGTGCTTGCCAGCAAACCAAAACCTGTGTTGATGCCGTACGCAGGCGCCCCTTTGGCAACAATTGCTTGAACGGTACGAGCACCTGCCTCGATAGCGTCGAAGCTGGCCGGGTCGAGTTCGAGAGAGACGTTTTCACGCGCAATACGGCGCAGCTGGCTCAAGGTGAGTTTGCCAGGCGTTAGCTTAATCATGCCGATTTCTCCAATGAATGAATGACGAATGAACGATGGACGAAATATACATGAATGTATTTTTTCATTCAACATCAAGTGAGAAATTGTCAAAACCACTCACAGAAGCCAGCAAAACAAGGGTTTCAGCCTGAAAAAACGTCTGAGCAGTCCCCGCAAAAACCTCCATTCGTCCGATTCATTGCACAGATGAATGAAATGTTTTATTCTTTGTCTCGCAACACAAATAAAAACTTTCAGAACGATGGAGTTCACATGTCAACCAACCTGCTCGAGTTTCACGCGCCGGGCCCGGACATCAAGTTCCGTGTCCAACTGCTTAACCAAGAAAACCCTGACGTCATCGCACAGGTTCTTGAGCAACTGCCACTTGATACCGTGCTGGGTCACGTCGTCATTTCTGGCGAAGCCATTTGGATGCCAACCAAGATCGTTCATTTGGGCAAGTCGAATATGGTGAAACGCTCGCCCGGCGCTGTGTATCTGTACGCTCCAGGCCAAACAATTTGCCTGACCTATGGCGCCATCACTGAAAGCGCGTTGGTCAACAAATTCGGGCAAGTTCTCGATAGTGACCTGCCAGCACTGGAGAAACTCGGCGAGTTTGTCTTCGCACAGACGATCACCGAGCCGCGCCGGAGTGTCATCAACATCACCGTTCGGAGGGCTTCATAATGTCCGGTATTAAGAAATTTGAAGGTAACTGGCGCGAAGCCAAAGCAGAAATCGATCGCCAAGTCGAACGCGTATGGCTGTCAGAACCTGAAGAAATTCAGAAGATCCGCTGGGGCATCATCGATAGCGGCGCCGGCAGTGGCCAACAATCTTTCAGCGTCTTGGTCCACCTCGAAGCTTATTTGATGTTGGTAGGCGCAGACGTAACCTATCGCTTTCTCAAAGTTTCCCAGTATCCGGATGTAGAGCTTCCGACGCTCATTAAGATGACTCGTGAGTTTCTGACCGGTACGTTTAACGTGTTCGAGTTCATGACCGACTTGGGTCTGACGAACATGCACGAGATCGGGCAGATGTTTAGCGATGCTCTCGACACCTTGGAAACCAAAGAAGAATACGTCCAGCTCACCGGCTCGATGATGACCTACGTGATCCGTATGCACCGCTGGATCCACTTCATTTTTCCATGGAATTTGGGCGTTGCCTTCCCTCACCGCCAGCCCGAAGAGGTTGCAGCGATCGCAGGAATCTTGGTTAAAGCGTGAAGATTTACATTCAGTAATAGGCGATGCGATCCTTGCCCATTGATCGCACGTAGCGCCCCGTCCTTCACCTCGCATGATGCTATGGTGAAGTCGGGGCACAATTTTGCAACATACCAAGTCTGATTGCCTTGTTACCCTGTACATACGATACCGATCTTGCTTTGCCAGCGAGTAACATGCCAAGCTTGCTAATATTTACTCTCAAACTTGGAGATAACCTTGGCCGTCAGAGCTCGTAACCCGAAAAAAAAGTCTGATGCGCCTGGACCTCAAGCGTCCGCTGATCCTACGTTACTGCGTAACGAGCTTGAACGAAGGCTTGAGGGTCGGCGCTTAACTCCTGCTCACCGCCGAATCACGCAGATTCTGGTGCAGCATGCAACCGACATAGGTTATCTGACCAGTATGGAGTTGGCCCAACTGGCAAATGTAAGTCAGCCATCAGTGTCTCGCTTTGCAGTGGCATTGGGGTTCGACGGATTTCAAGAGATGCGCCGTGCTCTTCGCTCTCTCACTGAACCTACCCCAACAGCAGACAGTAACACCCGTAATGCCAACAAGTATCAGGCCGCCGCGGCAGCAGAAGCGCGCAATATCATGGAGTTGTCAGAGCAACTTGAGGATATGACTCGTATAAGGGAGTTTGGAAGCGCGCTTGCCGAATCAACTCCACTAGTGGTTTTAGGACTACGTGCATCAGCGGGGCTTGCAACTCAGTTTGCCTATTTTGCAGCTAAAGTCCACCCGGATGTACGCCTCATTACTAATGGCGGATCGCTTGCCGAGGACCTGATTGAGCAGGCAAAAGGTGCTGGCGCAACATGTATTCTTGCTTTTGCCATGCCATTGTACCCTCGCGAAACAATACAAGCGCTTCAATTTGCTAGGCAGCTCGGCCTTGGTCTTGCTGTGGTTTCCGATCCAGGATTTCCAACTCAAGGACTCATTCCAGATTTCAATATTTCAACCCAGATTTGTTCGTCGTTGGTTTTCGACTCAAGCGTATCTAGCGCTTTTCTAGTTACAGTTCTGCTGGAAGCGATGTGCGATGCTATGCCGGACGGTGGGGAAGCTCGCCTAGAAGCAGGAGACCGGTCATCTATGCGCAGAAAGGTGTTTATACGCTGATGCCTATATTTCCCGGCGTGCTCAACCGTTGCCTCTTGACTTTATTATAAGACATTGTATTAGGTACAATGATCGGCCTGAGTCGTATAGGCACTCTCCAGCTAACGCCATTATCGTCTATTGCGATGACGCACGTTATTAATGCTTATTCTTGGTCGAGTTAGGCGCGTGGTTAATCGCGTCATCGACGATAGCGTCCTGGCGCAGGGGATAGGTCTTTTCCCTACAAATAATTGTTGATGATTGTGAGGGTTTTATCGGCATTTCATCACTACCACCCAATTAACCATTTCAATCACGACATCCCCTAGCAACAGTGAATCAGCGTGGGGTCAGCTCTATTACACAACACTGACCATTGACAGATATTTCTTGCAATTCGACATTACTGCTAAATTGTAGACAATCATGCCGACCCAGCACTTCATCCGTGCTATCACCCAACTTGATCTGTACCTGTTCAGCGACACTGAAGATCAGCACCGAACTCGCCGAACTGAAAAAACGCTGCTTACCCTCAAGCCATTGCAACCTGGCGCTGAAGCGCTCTGGTGCATAGATCAGATTGAAGTCAAGAATCGGCCCGCCGAATAATGCGCAATAAACCAGGCACTCGCCACTGAAGGTAAACGAGTCCAGTGGTAACAGTAGCCGCGTATCCTGGCCATCGACCAGCAACATCATGCCCTGGCCCTGCAGCACCGTGATGACCCGCTGATAACCAGCGAAGGTAGAAAACCCGCCTGACTCACCAATATCGGCAATCGACAGGCGCCAGCCGAAGCTGTCCAAGTCGTCACCGGCATCGCGGGCAATTTCTTTCGTGCTGCCACCGCCGTTTTTCCAGGGCATACGCGGATAATTAGCCGCGCGCAAAACGTTCAACTGACTCATGTATCTCTCTCTATTTATGAAGCAGTTATCCCAGGCGATAACCGAAAGCCGACAGCCGAGCGGTGGAGCGCTGTACCGGACACTTTAGGGCGCCTGCAAGGCGCATAATCATTGCCCGCTCAGCGGCTGTATACCTAACCATTGCAACGCGCCTTGTCACCAACAGGTGAGAATTAGCCGGGCTTGAACCCCATGAACTGCCCAACTAGCGCCGCCAGCACCGGTTTCAACTGAGCAGCCAACTTCTCGTTAAGCGCATAGGGTGCTACCTCCTGCATGTAGCTACGCTGCGCCAACTCAAGTTGAATCGCGTGGACTTGTTGTTCAGGCTTGCCGTAAGTGCGAGTGATATGCCCCCCCTTGAAGCGGCCGTTCAACACCGCAGACATGTTCGGCGCAGCATCCTTGGCAGAGGCCAGTAGAGCCTCAGCGATGCCAGCCGCGCATGAGGTCGAGTTTGCCGTTCCAAAGTTGAACACCGGCAGTTCTCCGTCGAATAGATGGGGGATAACCGATCGAATCGAATGGGCATCCCAAAGCAATGCATAGCCATAGGCGGCTTTGATACGATCGAGCTCTGCCTGCAAAGCTTGATGGTATGGGTGCCAATAACAAATAAGGCGATGTGCTATTTCCGCCTCATTTGGTGCCTGTCCTTCAAGGTACAGGGGCACGCCGTCGAATGTGGTGAGCGGACACAGGCCGGTAGTGTTCTGGCCGGGGTACAGGTTTTCACCATCGGCCGGCCGATTGAGGTCGATTACATATCGCGAATACACCGGCCGTAGGACTGATGCGCCCAAGGCGATAGCAAAGTCGTATAGCGAGTCGATATGCCAGTCCGTGTCGTCGACGGCAAGCCCGACAGGGCTGAATCGGTGACACAGATCGTCCGGTAGATGGATTCCCACGTGCGGCATTGAGATCAACAGTGGACCGAAACCCTGTTGCAAGGTGAATACCACGTCGTCACTCATACAGCCTCCTTCAACAATACGGCAAGGGCAGCGCGATAGTCGTACAGAGCGTTAACCTGCAGAGCGTGTTGGCCGTTATCGATGATTTTTTTTCCGCCGACGAAAACGTCGCGAACCGGATTACCGCCATGCTCACAAAACACCAGCGCAGAGAGCAGTTGTCGCTGATTGTTCTGGTCGACATTAGGCGCATCACTGTCGATCACAACAAAGTCTGCGCGCTGCCCCACAGCCAACCCCGCTACGCGCCGGCCGGTTGCTGCGGCACCGCCAATCACCGCCTGACTGAACAACCGGTCGGCGATTACTGGCGCCTTGACCTCGGCCAGTACGTTGCGGCGTCGGTGCAGTAAGCGCTGGCCATATTCAAGTAGACGCAGTTCGGACCAAGGATTAACGGTGATATTGCTATCAGAGCCAATCCCCCAGCGACCGTTAGCGGCTAGGTACCGAGGGGCATCGAATAGACCGTCGCCCAGGTTAGCCTCGGTCGTGGGGCACAGGCCTGCCGTAGCACCACTACGAGCGAGGTTGCTGTATTCAGTGTCGATCATGTGCGTGGCATGCACCAGGCACCAGCGGCTGTCCACAGGTTGGCGCGCGAGCAACCATTCAACCGGACGCTGACCGAGGGTCACAATGCAGTCATCGACTTCCTGGGTTTGCTCGGCGATATGAATGTGGATCGGCGCTTGCGCGTCATCGTCGTTCAGACCGTCGAGTAACGCCTTTAGCGACACTTCAGACACAGCGCGCAAAGAGTGCGGTGCCACGCCATAGCGCAGATTGGCGTGTTCGGGCATAGATGCTTTCAGTCGCTGGCGCAGATCAAGAATCCACTCTGGAGAAGAGATGAAACGCCGTTGGTGGGCCAGGGGCTCGACCTGACCAAAACCGCTGTACTGATAGAGAACCGGCAACAACGTAATTCCAATACCAACCTCCTGCGCCGCGATGACGATACGCTGCGCAAGTTCTGCTGGATTATCATAAGGTCGTCCGTCGGCATCGTGGTGCACGTAGTGAAATTCACACACCGACGTGTAACCGGCCTTGAGCATCTCGATGTAGAGATGGCGGGCGATGGCCTGCATATGCTGCGGCTGCAGACGCTGGGCAAACCGATACATTAATGTGCGCCAACTCCAGAACGAGTCAGATGGATCGCCCATGGTTTCTGTCAGTCCGGCCATGGCACGCTGGAACGCATGAGAATGCAGATTCGGCATGCCGCTGACTACTAACCCCCTTGCAAGGGGCGTGTCCTGGCTGCGGACAGCATCAACATTTATCTCGGTCAGATCGCCAGTCTCATCCCAGCGCAGCAGAACATTGTCGTGCCAACCATCGGGCAACAACGCACGCTCGGCAAACAAACTGCGATGGGCCAGCACGGGGGTTGAAACGCGATCAACAGCAGTATCCAAACAGCATCGCACTTTACGATAACCTCGCAAAAGACAAGCAAAAATGGGCAGTTCAACCAGCATCGCGTGCCAATAAACTTTGCAGAAAGCTGCGTGTTCGCGCTTCCTTGAGTTAGGTGAACAACTGAGCCCGAAGGCACCTCGACGATTGCACCTTAGTCCTGAATCGACGCCGAGTTTGGTAACCGCCTCAAGGACTTACAATGAGATCTTGTAAGAGATGCCATACGCGACTTGAATCGCCTCGGCACCCTCCAACGGACAATTATACGGAAGGCCCTTGTTATGACGAGACTTTTACTACGGTCGGGCAAGCATAAAAACTGTGGAGTAACCGGTATATCTGGCTACAGCTGAAAAAATGAGAGCTGTTGTGATTTACTTTAAAAATACCCTGCCGCATACCAACATGCGGCAGGGCTTAGTGCCTGTATCAGCGGGACACCACTGATTAACTTCAACATAATTTAAGTAATAATCAGCAATCAACCTCTAAATTTTAAGTCAGTAATGCCCAGCTTTCAATCAACACCAACAGGCTAGAGCAGATGTAAAAGTCAATCGATCGGTGTCACGTCCATATGGAACGTTTGCTCCGATAGTCTTTTGATTGTACCGTCCGCTCGTGCTTCTTTAATCGCTTTGTCAAACATTGCTTTAAGCTGCGTGTCACCTTTACGCAGCCCAATTCCGGCACCTTTCCCTACCACGCCTCCGTGGAAGCACGGACCAGCGAGCACCATGCCCTCGTTACCGGGTTTCGCGGCGGTGCCCAACAAAGAGTCTTTAGCACCAATCACGGCATCCACCCGACCCGCTAGCATATCCAAGTCTCGCGCTTCTGGGCTTTTGTATTGCCTGACGGATACACCCTTCAAGTAGTGACTAGCAAACTCTACCGAGGTACCAGAGGAGAGTGTACCTACCGTTTTCCCGCTTAGCGCAATTTTAACCTCATCTAGGGCTTTTGTAGAAAGGGCCTCATCCATTAGAGATATCTTCCTATCATCCGCTGGCAACTTAGCTGCCAAATCACCGCCCTTCAGAGTGCCAAACGTATAACACAAGGCTGCATAAGGAATGGAAAAATCAATAACCAGTTCGCGCTTAGGAGTGATCGCCATATCATTGATAATGGCATCAAATTTACCGGCATTCAGTGCAGAAATCATGCTATCAAACGATTGAGCTGCAAATGTACACTTCACCTTCATGCGATTACAGAGATCGTTCGCGAGATCAATCTCAAACCCAGCAAGTGTCCCATCAGGCTTAGTGTAATTCCAGGGAACAAAGCCACCCTCTGTCACGATTCGGATTTCCTTCGGAGGCGCGTCTTCCGCAGCAACTCCGAAACTTGCGCCCAACGTTGCTGCCAATATCGACGTAGCAAGTACCAGGCGTGCACATCCAGGAAAAGATTTTGTCATTATTTTAGCCTTCTTAGAGTAGTACCAGGGGTGTTTTACAACTATCAAACTTATCCAGCAAGAAATTGTTTGAGTCGAACAGAACGCGTCCCACCGAATATTTCATCCGGGGTTCCCTCGTCCTTCACTAAACCTTGATCCATAAAAACCACTCGGCTAGACGCCTCCCGAGCAAAGCCCATTTCATGGGTAACTACAAGCATCGTCCGGCCCTCCTTCGCCAAACTCTTCATGACCCTCAGCACCTCACCGACCATCTCTGGATCTAGAGCTGAGGTTGGTTCGTCAAACAACATCAAAGCTGGACGCATTGCCAGTGCACGCGCGATGGCAACGCGTTGCTGTTGGCCTCCAGATAGGTGTGCCGGGTAGGCGTTTTCTTTGTTTGATATGCCGACTTTATCAAGCAGCTCCCTCGCCTCCTCCAAACACTCTTTTTTTGGACGGCGCTGTACGTACATAGGAGCCTCGATAATATTCTCGAGTACTGTTTTGTGCGACCAAAGGTTGAAGCTTTGAAATACCATCCCAACCTTTGAGCGAATCCTTTCTACCTGTTTATTATTATATTTCCTCGGCGCACTACCCCCACGAAATGAAATATCCAGGCGCTCACCAGCAACCACAATACTTCCCGCATCCGGAGTTTCAAGTAAATTTATACAGCGGAGTAGCGTCGACTTTCCCGACCCGGAGGAACCAAGTATTGAGACTACCTCGCCCTCCCGCGCTTGGAGCGAGATGCCTTTTAATACCTCTAAGCTTCCATATTGCTTACGAATATCCGTCAACTCCACCGCAGCAGGTGGGAGGAGATCATATACGTTACTCATGCTATTTTCTCCTTGATACTTGGAGAATGTTCAAAAACTGGCGGCCGCAAATTAGCGCTCAGCTTATATTCAGTCCAACGAACTACGCGCGTCATCATGTAGCTCATAGCGAAGTAAATTATCCCTGCAGATACATATACTTCAATCGGCCGATATGTCTGCGAAGCAATTGTAGTAGCTATACCTGTGACATCCATAAGTGTCACCAGGGACGCAAGGGCTGTCGCTTTCACCATAGCTATGAGTTCATTTCCATAAGCAGGAAGTGCTTGCCTCATTGCGAGCGGAGCGATGATCCTCCGCATCCTCATTAACCGAGACATTCCGCAAGCGGATGCAGCTTCAAGCTCTCCGCGACTTACAGATTTCAATCCCCCACGAATAATTTCCGCAGCATATGGAGAGGTATTAATCGTCAGAGCCAAAAGAACGCACCAAAATGGCTCACGAAGAAATGGCCAAAACACACTCTCGCGAACAACCGCGAACTGGCTTACCCCATAGTAAATTATAAATAGTAGAACCAGTAGGGGAACGCTTCGAAATAGCTGAACATAGAACCATGCAACAGCTCTCACCAACCTAAAAGAGGAGAGACCTAATAGAGCAACTACAAAACCTAGGAGCCCACCCAAAACAACACTGATAACAGCAAGCCCAATCGTAAGTGGTAGCCCAGGTAACAACTGAATGAATGTTTCATAGATAAACTGGAAGTCCATCACGCTCTCCCTAACAGGTTAAGTGAGTGGCGTCGCTCAACACGCTGAATCGCTAATGTCGATCCCGTACACAGGATGAAGTAAATCAGCGCAGCTGCCAGGTAAAAATCAAACGGTAACCGAGTAGAGCCGGCGCCTACCTGAGCTTGTCGCATCAGTTCAGCCAACCCTGTCACTGATAGCAGAGAGGACTCCTTCAAAGCGCTGAGCCAGACGTTACCTAACCCTGGTAGCGCATGTCGTAACGTTAATGGCGCCACGATTCTTCGAAAGCGCAAATACCGCGGCATACCGCATGCGACGGCAGCTTCGATTTCGCCTTTATAGACTGCGTTAAACCCGCCTCTCAACACTTCGGTCCCTTGCGCACCCGATGTGACTGCGATCGCAATAGTACCGGCCAAGAAAGCAGGAAAGCTGGCGAAGCCGGACGAACCAAACAGAGGTTGGAACCAAGTGAGAACCGCGCTACCGCCAAAGTAAATTACATAGATAATCAGCAAGTCCGGTAGACCGCGAATTACAGTAGTGTAGGCTCCCGCAATGTCTGAAAAAGGCCTACGATTGGACACTTTGGCCCAAGCCCCGAATGTGCCAACAACCATGCCAAGCAGCATCCCGCAAATGGCCACAGCGAGCGTCACTGCTGCGCCGTGCAGTAGAGTCATACCCCAGCCGTTTGGGCCGAACCCAACGACCTCTAAAAAGCTAACTTCGTTCATGGCGGTTATGTCCTGTTAGATGACCGGATTTGCTAATTTGTCTTCGCGCATTGGACGCGATGACGCGGCGCACCTGAGAGGCTAGATTTCTAGCCCATAGATGTCTCTGGCAGCAGCCTCTGAAATCCGTTCTTCCTTCAGGTCGCGGATCACCAATTCGCGCGACCGAAGTCTCGGATCACCGAAACCACCTCCTCCTGCTGCAACCATTCCCACTGCTTGACCTGCCTGAAGCACACTCTTACGGCGATCGAGTGGTGGAGCGCCGTCTGGCATCTCGACCCGGGCGGGAGCACCGCTATGTCCACTGAAAAGACCGTACGGAGGCAACTGGGTATTCGTACCACCAGCGGAAATGTTCGCAACATGATCCAGCACCCTCACGCGCCGTCTCATCGTCATTCCGCCGCGAAATTTTCCGGGGCCTCCCGAGTCCTGCATAAGCTCATAGCACTCGACCATAACCGGGTGTTCCGTCTCTAGTGCTTCAATGGGTAAGTTCGCAGTGTTAGTTGTATTAACCTGGACTCCATCAAGCCCATCTTTACCTGCGCGCGCTCCCATTCCGCCGCCCTGCATTTCGTTATATACATAGAATTTACCGGTTCGTGGATGCAGGCCACTGGTTGTAAGCAGAATGCCTCCCGTAGATGCGGCAGCTATACGCTCCGGCAACACCGGGGAAAAAGCAGCGAAAATCATGTCCACCAGACGCATGGCGATATCAGTTCGACTATAAACAGCGGCAGGCGCTGTCGAATTCAACACACTTCCCACAGGAGCCGAAATGTGGATTGGCCTTTGAAATCCCGAGTTCGCCGGGATTTCAGGATCGATCAATGCTTTGACTGCAAAAAAGACCGTTGCCTGAAGGGCGGTAAACACCATGTTGATAGGTGCACGGACTTGGGCCGGAGCATCCGGAAACTCAAGGAACAAGTCGTCTCCCTGGACAGTAGCTCGCACCTTCAGGTCCAATATTTCGTCAATCAGATTCGTGTCAAACTCATGCTGAAACTCATATACGCCATCTGGAATCTGAGCAATACCAGCACGTGTTCGACGTTCCGTATAGTTCAGAATCTCTTTAGAAACTTCAGCAACAAGTTTACTGCCATAGCGTTTGCACAGATCCTGTAAGCGTTGGACACCAAGGCGATTGGCAGCCATCTGAGCGCGGAAGTCACTTTTACGCTCATGGGGCACTTGGCAATTGAGCAGAATGAGATCCATCACGTCATCTTGGAGGGTCCCTTCTTTGTAAAGTCGCACCGGAGGGATACGAAGCCCCTCCTGAAAGATGTGAGCGTGACCGCGATCCACAAAATCCGAATGGTGAGCGAGGTTGGCAACCCATCCAACCATTTCGTCCTCGATGAACACCGGCTCCATCAAGACAATATCATTCAGATGCGTCCCACCCCCCGTGTACGCATCATTACCTATGAATACATCACCTGGACGAACTGTTGACATATCGTGGTGTTCAAGCACGTATGCGACGATACCCAGCAGTGAACCCAGGTGAATAGGAATGTGCTCAGCTTGGGCAATTGTGTTCCCGGCTGTGTCGAACAGCGCGGCTGAGCAGTCCTGACGTTCCTTGATGTTCGTAGAGTATGCAGATCGAATAATTGCCTTACCCATCTCTTCCGCAATGGTTGAAAGCGCACTCCCAATGACGGCAACGGTAACTGGATCAAGCTTCACAGCGTACTGATTTTCCGACTGCAAGACAGATGTCGATTTATTGAGGTTCATACACGCTCCTCGATAATCAGATTGAGGTAAGAATCGACACTCGCAATCTGGCCGGGAAGAACCAGCGTCGTTGAGTCCATTTGATTGATAATCGCGGGACCGTCAATGACATGTCCTGGTCCCAGCTTCTCTCTGGCGTACAGGGGACACAACGTAAACCCTCCGGATTCAGGAATCCAAACGTCCCGAACCTCATCGACAGCATCTTCAACTCTAGAGAGCGCTACCGGCTGGGCTTGAAATTTTGCTTTTTCTACTCGCCCCACAGCAGCAACCCGAAGTGTTGTCACTTGGACTGGCTCTGTCGTCGCGATGTATCCGTAGGCGAGAAGGTGGGCATCCTCAAATGCTCGGCGTAACGTCTCAATCGTGTCGCAGTCAAATTTACCTACCGGGCAAGGTACGGCTAACTCAAAACCTTGACCTCCGTAGCGCATGTCCAGGGAGCGTTCGAGGCTACGGCGCTCCCCTTCAATCTCCTCTTCTTCAAACCAGCAGGCAATATTTTCTTCTAACTCTGCGAAACCTGCTTCCAGGCTTATGCAGCTGCTTTCTTTGAGAGGAAGCAGGCGCGTCAATGATGTGGACGTGCGCAGATCGGTCAACAACAATCCCAGCGCACACATAACCCCTGGATACTTGGGAATGACAATTTTCGGCATATCGAGCGCACGTGCCAATCGCGAGGCATGGATGGGGCCGGCACCACCGAAGGCAAACATTGCATAGTCGCGAGGGTCGTGTCCGCGCTCAACAGATACCACTCGGATAGCCTTTGCCATGTTGGCAATCACCACGCTGATAATACCTTGCGCAGTTTCCATTACGCCCAATCCGAGCCGCTCTCCAAGTCTCGCAATAGCCACTTTGGCTTTCGCCTGATTGACACCTAGACGTCCATTGAGCAAAGCAATCGGGTTCAGAATTTGGAGGACGACGTTTGCGTCGGTCACAGTCGGCTCATCGTCGTTTCCGCGGTCAAAGCAGATAGGTCCGGGGTCTGCAGCAGCACTACGCGGCCCAACTTGCAAAAGGCCACCTGCATCCACATATGCAATTGAGCCTCCACCAGCACCAACGGTGTTGATATCGAGCATAGGAAGCTTAAGCGAGTGGCCATGAACGACAGCCAGGTTCGAAATGCTCGGAGTACCGTCTTTGATAAGCGATACGTCCGTTGAGGTGCCCCCCATGTCGAACGTAATCAGATTATCGAACCCAGCTGTTTCCGCGATGGCAATAGTACCCATCACGCCCGCGGCTGGACCTGAAAGCACAGTCCTGGCCGGAAAACGCTGAGCAGATTCGGATGAAATAATCCCGCCATTGGATTGAGTAAGATGTACTGGTGATGCGACGCCGATCTCGTCAAGTCTCGGCTTCAGGCGTTGTAGATAGTCATTGATGACCGGCCCAAGGTAAGCATTCACAACGGTAGTGGAAAACCGTTCATATTCACGGAACTCCCGCGCCACTTCGTGCGAGAGGGTGATGTAGGCACCAGGAATCTCTTCTTCGACGATTCTTCTGGCGCGCAGTTCATGTTCTGGATTGACGTAGCTGAACAGAAAGCAGATCGCGATTGACCGAACGCCCTTATCGCGCAGCTTCCGCGCAACAGCACGAACAGCATCTTCATCCAACTCTTGGAAGACAGCTCCATCAAACAAGATCCGCTCGCCCACCTCAAAGCACTTATCGCGTGAAACAATGGGCTTTGGCTTTTCTGTCTGCAAGTCGTAGAGCGAGTCCCGTTTCTGACGCCGCAACTCAAGAATATCGCGAAAACCTGCTGTCGTAATAAGACCCGTTTCCGCGCCTCTTCCCACGATGAGAGCATTGGTCGCGACTGTCGTACCATGACCAAAGTAATGGACATCCGCAGCGTGACCGGAAACCAGTGATGCTTCTTGCAACCCTTGTTCGACTGCGATCGCGATGCCCTTGGAGGGGTCCTGAGGGGTGCTGCTCACCTTCCAGACAGAGATTTCGCCTTTGATTTCATCAAACAGGCAAATGTCTGTGAAGGTGCCTCCAGAATCGACGCCAATGCGAAGGCGTAGACGGTCAGCGGTTGAGGCGAGCATAGATCGTGCGCTCCAAAAATTATTCTTATGTGTAGCGTTTTACGAGCGAAAGCCACTTGAATGAATTGTAACTATCTATACCACCTTTGCAAGCATAAAATTATACATTCACGACGAAGGGACAGCCTGATTTGGCAGCTTGTATCAATTCGCATACTCACGCCTGGCAGGGGGCCAGAGCGGCGGTATCGCCAAACGCCGCTCAATATTCTGCATGAAGCGCGCACCAATCTCGGCAATAGCCACTCCGAGCATTCCTGATAAGGGACTCGTCGCCACTGACCCGTGAGGCACTACTACATCTACGACAGCCGCTCCTACGGATTTGGCTGTGGTTTCACCTAGCTCGATCGTGCTGGAACTGCCCAGAATTGAACCATCTCAGCGATTAACCAGCGCTGCGCTCTTGATGACTGGATATGAACTGACGAAAACGATCCGTTGGCACCCCTTCGAACAGCTCGGCCGGGGTACCTTGGCAGTCGATCTTGCCGTCTTGCATAAACAACACACGATTCGAGACATTACGTGCGAAACCCATTTCATGCGTCACCACCAGCATCGTGCGCCCTTCTTCCGCTAACGACCGCATTACCCGTAGTACCTCCCCTACCAGCTCTGGGTCGAGTGCAGAGGTAGGTTCGTCGAACAGCATCACCTGGGGATTCATAGCCAATGCCCGCGCGATCGCCACCCGCTGTTGCTGGCCACCAGAAAGGTGTCCTGGATAAGAGTCGCGCCGATCATAAAGCCCCACCTTGTGCAACAATCTGTGAGCCTCCTCTATACATTCCGAACGTGAGTGCTTCAGCACGTGTAGGGGGCCTTCGATAACGTTCTGCAAAACGGTCATATGCGACCAGAGATTAAAACTCTGAAAAACCATGCCTAACTTGCTGCGAATCTTTTCGACCTGCCGAGCATGGCGCGGCGACTGGCCTCCATCACCGCGTCGCTTCATTTCGATGGTTTCACCATCTACCACGATTGAGCCTTCATCGGGTGTCTCTAGCAAATTAATACAACGAAGCAGCGTACTTTTGCCTGACCCACTGGCCCCAAGAATGGAGATTACGTCCCCCTTATGAGCATCCATCGATATTCCGTTCAGCACCTTGCTTGCGCCGAAAGCTTTATGAATATTTGATACTGACAAGGCTGCGCTGCGTTGAGAAATCATGACTAGCTCCGCTGAACTCAGGAGAAGAGAGGAGCATGGGCAAGTGTATTTCGCACCACTTGGAATACCCCATGCTCTCAATACCGTTGGAAACACTTCAAATGCACGCCCAAGGCAGTATTTGAAGAGCAATCTATTACCGTCAGCTCGAAAGCATTGGCAGGTTCAGCCCCTGTTCCTTGGCGCAATCGATCGCGATCTGGTAACCCGCATCGGCATGGCGCATGACGCCGGTCGCCGGGTCGTTGTGCAAGACACGAGCGATACGCTCGGCCGCTTCGTCAGTACCGTCGCAGACAATCACCATGCCCGAGTGCTGGGAGAAGCCCATGCCGACGCCGCCGCCGTGGTGCAGGGAAACCCAGGTCGCGCCGCTTGCGGTGTTGAGCAGTGCGTTGAGCAGTGGCCAGTCGGATACGGCGTCGGAACCGTCCTGCATCGATTCGGTTTCACGGTTCGGGCTCGATACGGAACCTGAGTCCAGGTGATCCCGACCGATCACGATGGGCGCGGACAATTCACCGCTGCGGACCATTTCGTTGAACGCCAGGCCGAGCTTGGCGCGCAGACCCAGGCCAACCCAGCAGATACGTGCCGGCAGACCCTGAAAGCTGATGCGCTCGCGGGCCATGTCCAGCCAGTTGTGCAGGTGCGCGTCGTCCGGGATCAGTTCCTTGACCTTGGCGTCGGTCTTGTAGATGTCTTCAGCGTTGCCCGACAGCGCAGCCCAGCGGAACGGGCCGATGCCACGACAGAACAGCGGACGGATGTAGGCCGGTACGAAGCCTGGGAAGTCGAATGCGTTTTCCACGCCTTCTTCCTGAGCCATCTGACGGATGTTGTTGCCGTAGTCGAAGGTCGGGATGCCCATTTTCTGGAAATCCAGCATCGCTTTAACGTGCACAACCATCGATTGCTTGGCCGCCTTGACCACCGCAGCCGGCTCGGTCTTGGCGCGAGCGCGGTATTCTTCCCAGGTCCAGCCGGCTGGCAAGTAACCGTTCAGAGGGTCGTGAGCGCTGGTCTGGTCGGTAACCATATCCGGGCGCACACCACGACGCACCATTTCCGGCAGGATTTCAGCGGCGTTACCCAGCAGGGCGATTGAAATCGCTTTGCCTTCTTTGGTGTATTTTGAAATGCGGGCCAGCGCGTCGTCGAGGTCGGTGGCTTGCTCATCGACATAGCGGCTGTTCAGGCGGAAATCGATGCTCACTTGTTGGCATTCGATGTTCAGCGAGCAAGCCCCGGCCAGAGTTGCCGCCAGAGGTTGAGCACCACCCATGCCGCCCAGACCTGCGGTCAGGACCCAGCGACCTTTCAAGTCATTGTTGTAGTGTTGGCGACCGGCTTCAACGAAGGTTTCGTAGGTTCCCTGGACGATGCCTTGGCTGCCAATGTAGATCCAACTGCCAGCTGTCATCTGGCCGTACATGGCCAGGCCTTTGGCGTCGAGTTCGTTGAAGTGCTCCCAACTCGCCCAGTGTGGCACCAGATTGGAGTTGGCGATCAGTACGCGCGGGGCGTTGGTGTGGGTCTTGAACACGCCGACCGGCTTGCCGGATTGCACCAGCAGGGTCTCGTCGTCGTTCAGGTTGGTCAGGCTTTCAACGATCTTGTCGTAGCATTCCCAGTTACGTGCCGCGCGACCAATGCCACCGTAAACCACCAACTCCTTAGGGTTCTCGGCGACTTCCGGGTCGAGGTTGTTCATCAGCATGCGCAGCGGCGCTTCAGTCAGCCAAGATTTAGCGGTTAGCTGGTTACCACGTTGTGCACGGATAACAACGTCGCGGAATTTGCTATTGGACACGGTTCAACTCCTGTGCGCTTGTTTGTTTGAACAGGAGTGATGTGAAGGGCGCACTTACATCATCCTGTATATACAGGCTGATGCAAGCCAAGGGCCAGAGCGACTCTACGTGTATAATTATTTTCAGAAAATGAAATAAACACCTATAAATCAATGAGATATGATTTCTAGTAAATTTTTAACGGCTAACTTTTTCCAGCTTCTGATGAGCTGACGTGCAAAAGCTCGGCGAAATATGTAACCAAACTACTCACTACCAGGTCTAAGACAACAAAAAAACGGAGTGATGGGTAACTCGGTTACTACACTGATCGATCTGACAGGTTTAGATATCGTTAGCGATTCGTTTTTACATAATTTCATACATGTCCGCGATGCGACTCTCCCTTGGAGGGTTTCTGATGGCCATCGCATACAGCATTGGTGTACTGAGGACCTGAAGGAGCCGGCTACGATAGCGCGGTGTCGGCATATCCATGATGACTGACAAACCGCGATCGCTGGCAAGCCAGCTACAGGTCTGCTTCCCGGACAGATAATCACCCGAACAGCCAATACCCCAGAAACGTCAGCCCCACTACCGCCAACACCGGGCGCATCGCGCCCGGATCAACCAATCGCCTGAATGCCGCCTTATGCCTGGTTTTCCTTCTCGGTGAACAGGTCACTGAACAGCATGCTCGACAGGTAACGCTCACCGGAATCCGGCAGGATCACCACGATGGTCTTGCCCTGCATTTCCGGGGTCTCCGCCAGGCGCACCGCGACAGCCATGGCCGCACCGCAGGAGATACCGCACAAAATCCCTTCTTCCTGCATCAAGCGCAGGGCCATAGCCTTGGACTCGTCGTCGCTGACCAGTTCGACCCGGTCCACGATCGACAGATCGAGGTTTTTCGGCACAAAACCGGCACCAATACCCTGGATCTTGTGCGGGCTCGGCTTGATCTCTTCACCGGCCAGCGCCTGGGTGATCACCGGCGAGACGGCAGGCTCCACGGCCACCGAGATAATCGGTTTGCCCTGGGTATTCTTGATGTAGCGCGAAACGCCAGTGATGGTTCCGCCTGTTCCGACACCGGCCACCAAAACGTCGACCGCACCGTCGGTGTCGTTCCAGATTTCCGGCCCGGTGGTCTTTTCATGGATGGCCGGGTTGGCCGGATTATCGAACTGTGCCGGCATGAAGTATCGGGATGGATCCCCAGCGACAATTTCGCCGGCCTTCTCGATGGCACCTTTCATGCCCTTGGCCGGTTCGGTCAGCACCAGTTCGGCGCCCAGGGCCTTGAGCACTTTGCGTCGCTCGATACTCATGGACGCCGGCATGGTCAGCATCAACTTGTAACCACGGGCGGCGGCTACGAAGGCCAGGCCAATACCGGTGTTGCCGGAGGTCGGTTCGACAATGGTCATGCCAGGCTTGAGTTTGCCGGTGCTTTCGGCATCCCAGATCATGTTCGCGCCGATCCGGCACTTGACTGAGTAACCCGGGTTACGCCCTTCGATCTTGGCCAGGATGGTCACGCCGCGCGGGGCGATGCGATTGATCTGCACCAGCGGTGTATTGCCGATGGAATGGGCGTTGTCTGCGTAAATGCGGCTCATGGCTGGGTCCTTACTACAGCATTTGATAAGCGCACAAAGGTATGCCTGTTACCTGTAGTCGTCCAGTCAGGTCGAACGTCCAGTTGTTACAGGAGTCAATGCCTTTAGATCGCCAGAGATTTGCCACCATGAAACGTCGATACAGTTGGCCCCTATGGACCTTCGCCGGCCTGATTGTGCTGCTGATTGCCCTGCATTTCGCGCTGCCCTATCTGGTGCGCGACTACCTCAACGACCGCCTCGCGGACATGGGTGATTACCGCGGCCAGATCACCGATGTGGACCTGGCCCTGTGGCGCGGCGCCTACAAAATCAATGGCTTGAAGATCGTCAAGGTCGACGGCAAGGTGCCGGTTCCGTTCGTCGATGCACCGTTGATCGACCTCTCGGTCAGCTGGCACTCACTCTGGCATGACCATGCGGTAGTGGCCGAGGTGACATTCGTCCGGCCTGAAGTGAATTTCGTCGACGGTGGCGCCAACAAACAGAACTCTCAAACCGGCCAAGGCACCGACTGGCGCGCCCAGTTGGGCAAATTGCTGCCGATCACCCTGAACGAAGTAAAGATCGATGACGGCAAGATCAGTTTTCGCAATTTCAATTCCAAACCTGCGGTGAACATGAACGCCACCAAGGTCGATGCGAGCATTTACAACCTGACCAATGTCGTCGATACCGAAGGCAAACGTGACGCACGCTTCGAAGGCAAAGCCCTGTTGCTGGGGCACGCACCACTTGAAACAAGCGCCACTTTCGACCCGCTGAGCAATTTCGAAGACTTCGAGTTTCGCCTGCGCGCCCGGGACATCGAACTCAAACGGTTGAACGACTTCGCAGCGGCCTATGGCAAGTTCGACTTCAACGCCGGCCACGGCGACGTGGTGATCGAAGCGCAGGCGAAAAAAGCCAGGTTAACGGGCTATATCAAGCCGCTGTTGAAAGACGTCGATGTGTTCAACTGGCAGCAGGACGTGGAAAACAAAGACAAAGGGATATTCCGATCCATTTGGGAGGCCATAGTCGGGGGCTCTGAAACCGTTCTGAAGAACCAGGGCAAAAACCAGTTCGCCACCCGCGTCGAACTGAAAGGCAACGTACATCGGCAAGATATCAGCGCATTCCAGGCGTTTTTGCAGATTTTACGTAATGGTTTCATCCAGGCATTCAATGCACGGTATGAGAATCCCAAGCCGGATGCCGGCTGAGTCAGGATGTGACGCTCCATTCAGAGACTGAATAAGCCGTCTGCGTTCACAGTCGACCGGGCAGCGCGTTATAGTCGGGGCTGACATTTTATTGCGCCCCGCCCTGCCTTTTCAGGTCGGCGTTACCGTTCGAGGATTAGCAGATGAAGTTCGAAGGCACCCAGGCCTACGTCGCCACCGATGACCTGAAGCTGGCGGTGAATGCCGCCATCACCCTGGAGCGGCCATTGCTGGTCAAGGGCGAACCAGGCACCGGCAAGACCATGCTCGCCGAGCAACTGGCCGAATCCTTTGGCGCCAAGCTGATCACCTGGCACATCAAGTCCACCACCAAGGCTCACCAGGGCCTGTACGAGTACGACGCGGTCAGCCGCCTGCGCGATTCGCAACTAGGCACGGAAAAAGTCCACGACGTTCGCAACTACCTGAAAAAAGGCAAGCTCTGGGAAGCCTTCGAATCCGAAGAGCGGGTGATCCTGCTGATCGACGAAATCGACAAGGCCGACATCGAATTCCCCAACGACCTGCTGCAAGAACTCGACAAAATGGAGTTCTACGTTTACGAGATCGACGAGACCATCAAGGCCAAGAAACGTCCGATCATCATAATTACCTCCAACAACGAGAAAGAGCTGCCGGACGCATTCCTGCGCCGCTGCTTCTTCCACTACATCGCGTTCCCGGATCGCACGACCATGCAGCGGATCGTCGACGTGCATTACCCGGACATCAAGAAAGACCTGGTCAGCGAAGCGCTGGACGTGTTCTTCGACGTGCGCAAGGTGCCGGGCCTTAAGAAAAAACCATCGACCTCAGAGCTGGTGGACTGGCTGAAGCTGCTGATGGCCGACAACATCGGCGAAGCGGTCCTGCGCGAACGCGATCCGACCAAGGCCATCCCGCCGCTGGCCGGCGCCTTGGTGAAGAACGAACAGGACGTGCAATTGCTTGAGCGCCTGGCGTTCATGAGCCGTCGCGGTAGTCGTTGATCATCCGGGGCAAAGACCATGCTGCTCAACCTGTTCAATGAAATGCGCGCAGCCAAGGTGCCGGTCTCGGTGCGTGAGCTGCTGGACCTGATCAACGCGCTGAAACAGCGCGTGACCTTCGCCGACATGGACGAGTTCTATTACCTGTCCCGGGCGATCCTGGTGAAGGACGAAAAGCATTTCGACAAATTCGATCGAGCGTTCGGGGCTTATTTCAACGGCCTGGAAAAACTCGATGATCACTTGCAGGCGCTGATCCCCGAGGATTGGCTGCGCAAGGAGTTCGAGCGTTCACTGACCGACGAAGAGCGCGCGGCGATCCAGTCCCTTGGGGGCCTGGACAAGCTGATCGAAGAGTTCAAGAAGCGCCTGGAAGAACAGAAGGAACGCCATGCCGGTGGCAACAAGTGGATCGGCACCGGTGGTACCAGCCCGTTCGGTTCCGGCGGTTTCAACCCCGAAGGCATTCGGGTCGGCGATGCCGGCAAGCGTCAGGGCAAGGCAGTCAAGGTCTGGGACCAGCGCGAGTACAAGAACCTCGATGACACCGTCGAACTGGGCACGCGCAATATCAAGGTCGCCCTGCGCCGCCTGCGCAAGTTCGCCCGCCAGGGCGCGGCCGAAGAGCTGGACATCGATGGCACCATCGACCACACCGCCAAAGATGCCGGTTTGCTGAATATCCAGATGCGGCCGGAGCGGCGTAACACCGTCAAGCTGTTGCTGTTGTTCGATATCGGCGGCTCGATGGACGCTCACGTGAAGATCTGCGAAGAGCTGTTCTCGGCCTGCAAGACCGAGTTCAAGCACCTGGAGTACTTCTACTTTCACAACTTCATTTATGAATCGGTGTGGAAGAACAACATGCGTCGCACCTCCGAGCGCACCTCGACCATGGACCTGCTGCACAAGTACGGTGCCGACTACAAAGTGATTTTCATCGGTGACGCCGCGATGGCGCCCTACGAAATCACCCAGGCAGGCGGCAGCGTCGAGCACTGGAACGAAGAAGCCGGTTACGTGTGGATGCAGCGGTTCAAGGAGAAGTACAAGAAGCTCATCTGGATCAACCCGTACCCGAAAGACACCTGGGGCTATACCTCGTCGACCAATATCGTGCGGGACTTGATCGATGACCAGATGTATCCGCTGACCCTTCGCGGGTTGGAGGAAGGGATGCGGTTTTTATCCAAATAGGAATGTATTGCCGGTAAGGGCCTCTTCGCGAGCAAGCCCGCTCCCACATTTACTCTGTGCCTTGCACAACGCCAATGTGGGAGCCGGGCTTGCTCCGGGCGGCGTTCCGACGATGCTTTTAGCGGTTCTGAAACCTGCGCAAATATTCAATCTGCTCGCGATACGCCACCTCCTGCACCACCGGGTGCAGCCGCACCTGCTTACCCGGCAGGCATTGCGCCAAGCGCGCCAGCGCCAACGGCGTCAACGCCCCCAGACGCGGATAGCCACCAATGGTCTGCCGATCATTGAGCAGGACGATCGGTTGCCCGTCCGGCGGTACCTGAACCGCACCCAGCGGGATGCCTTCGGAAATCATCGGCTTGCCCTGATACTGCAGCGCAGGGCCCAAGAGGCGAATGCCCATGCGGTCGGCACGGCTGTCCAGACTCCAGGTGCTGTTGAACGCATCGAACAGACTCTGCCCGCTGAACTCGCCGATTTGCGCCCCCAGCACCAGGTCCAGCGGTGTATCCAGGTTCAGGTCCGGTCGCTGATCTGCCGGTACATCGCGCAGCAACATCAGCGGATTCCCCGAATAGCTCAACGAAGCACCTTGGCTCAATGGGCGACCCATGCCATCCAGCCCCCCCAGTTCTTCGCGGACCACGGTGGCGCTGCTGCCCAACACCTTCGGTGCGGCAAAACCACCCGGCGCGGCCAGATAGGCTCGGGCCCCAAGCAATGGTTGAGTGAATTGCAAACGCTGGCCTTTGTGCAGTCTGAAACTGCGCCATGGCGCCAACGCTTCGCCATCGACCTGCGCGCCCAGATCCGCTCCGGCCAGTGCCAGCAGACATTCGTCCTCCGCCACCAGGGTCAGACCACCGAGGGTGATTTCGATCACCGCTACATCCAGTGCATTGCCCAGCAGCCAATTGGCCCAGGCCATCGAGCACCAATCGACCGCCCCGCCCTGGGTCACCCCCAGATGCCGCACGCCAAAACGCCCCGCATCCTGCAACAGGCAAAGTGGCGTGCTCGCTTCAATACTCAGACGGCTCATGCCTGGGCCTCCAATGGCGTGTCATCCCCGCCCAGATTGATGAACTCGGCGTGGCCGACCGCTTCGAAGCGCACCGTGTCGCCCGGCTGCATCAGGCTGTAGCCATCGCGGTGGCGGTCGAACAATCTGGCCGGGGTGCGACCGATCAGGTTCCAGCCCCCGGGGGATACCACCGGATAGGCCGCCGTTTGTCGTTCGGCGATGCCGACGCTGCCGGCTGCGACTTTCTTGCGGGGCGTGTTTAGACGCGGCGCGGCGAGGACCTCCTCCACCAGTCCCATGAACGCGAACCCCGGCGCAAAGCCCAGGGCGAAAACCTGATACTCACGCTCGCTATGACGGCGGATCACCTCATCCACCGTCAAGCCGCTGCGCTGCGATAACAGGCTCAGCTCCGGGCCGACGCTCGGGTCGTACCACACCGGCAGCACATGGCAAGCGCCGCGCTTTCTGGCATTGGGCGAAAGATCGATCAATGCCTGGGCGATCAACTCCCGGGCCTGGGACGGGCTCAATCCGCTCAAGTCAAAGTGCACCATCAAGGTGGTGTAAGAAGGCACCAGATCGATCAAATGCCCGGCAAACGCACTGCGCAGGCTTTCGCTGGCAGCGAGCATCCACGGCATGTTGGCTTCGGCGATTTCATCGAACAGGCGCACCATCAGGCAATCGAGCGCTACCACTTCAACCCGCAGTTTCATGAGGCGCTCGGCTGATTCAAGGCTGCACGGATACGTTGCACGGCGGCGACCGAACCGGCGTTGTCGCCGTGCACGCAAAGGGTGTTGGCCTGCAAGTGCAAAGCGCTGCCGTCACTGGCGGTGAGATGATCACCACGGGCAATGATCAGTGCCTGTTCAACGACTTGCTCGGGATCATGATGCACTGCTCCCGGCAATTGTCGCGACAGCAACCTGCCGGCGCTGTCATAGCCGCGATCGGAAAAGGCTTCGAACCACAGGGTCACGCCGTACTCCTCGCCCAACTGCCGGGCGGCGCTATTGTCGGCAGTGGCCATCAACATCAACGGCAGGCTACGGTCATAGGACGCTACAGCCTGGAGCACCGCGCGCAATTGCGCCGGGTTGGCCATCATGTCGTTGTACATCGCGCCGTGGGGTTTGACGTAGCTCACCCGACCGCCCTGGGCCCGGCAAATGCCGTCGAGGGCGCCGATCTGGTAATGCAGAATGTCCTGCAGTTCCTGGGCGCTGTAGGTCATGGACCGACGGCCGAACCCGACCAGATCCTGATAGGCCGGATGCGCGCCGATTTGCACGCCGTGGCTCAGGGCCAGGCTGACAGTCTTGCGCATGACGCCCGGGTCACCGGCATGGAAGCCGCAGGCGATGTTGGCGCAGTCGATGAAGGGCATCACCTCGGCGTCCAGACCCATGGTCCAACTGCCGAAACTCTCGCCGATGTCACAGTTCAATAGCAGGCGGCTCACAGTGAACACTCCTGTAGGTTTTATTCTTCTTCGCTGTAATGCATCTACCGCGCAGGTTATCAGTTACTGAGCGTCCAGTTGCTTGCCACGGGTTTCCGGCAGGCTGAGTGCCGCCAGAATCACCACGCCGTAGGAAACCGCCGCGAACGCGCCGATCCCCACGCTCAATGGCACCGTCTGGCTGAGCAAGCCAATCAGCAACGGGAACAGCGCCGCCAGCGCCCGGCCGATGTTGTAGCAAAAACCCTGCCCCGAACCGCGAATCCGCGTAGGAAACAGTTCGGTCAGAAACGCGCCCATGCCGCTGAAGATCCCCGAGGCAAAGAAGCCCAGCGGGAAGCCCAGCCACAGCATGACGCCGTTGCTCACGGGCAATTACGTATACAGCAGGACGATGGTGAACGAGCCGACCGCGAACAGGATGAAGTTCTTTTTGCGCCCAAGGATGTCAGTCAAATACGCACTGATGACATAGCCAACGTAGGAACCGATGATCACCATCGCCAGATAACCGCCGGTGCCGAGTACGCTCAAGCCGCGTTCGTTCTTCAGGAAAGTCGGCAACCAGGAGGTGATCGCGTAGTAGCCACCCAGAGCACCCGTGGTCAACAACGAGGCGCGGAACGTGGTGAAGAGCATGCCGGGGGCGAAGATCTCGTAGAACTTCGAGGGATTGCTCGGTGCTTCCTTGGCCTTGGCCTGGCGATAGATCTCCGGGTCCTTGACCAGGCGGCGAACGAAAATCACAAAAATCGCCGGCACGATCCCGAGAATGAACAGTGCGCGCCAGGCGTCTTCCGGTGGCAGCAGCGAGAACAACACTGCATACAGAATCGCCGTCAGCCCCCAACCCAGCGCCCAGCCGGATTGCACCATGCCAACCGCCTTGCCGCGATCCTGGGCGCGAATCACTTCACCGATCAACACCGCACCGGCCGTCCATTCGCCACCGAAACCGAAGCCCATCAGGGTGCGCGCGATCAGTAACTGTTCGTAGTTCTGGGCGAAGCCGCAGAGGAAGGTAAAGAAGGCGAACCACAACACGGTCAGTTGCAAGGTGCGCACGCGACCGATGCGGTCGGAGAGAATCCCCGCCACCCAGCCACCGATGGCCGAAGCGATCAGCGTACTGGTGTGAATCAGCCCGGCCTCGCCGGTGGTGATGCCCCACATGGCAATCAGGGTCGGCACCACGAAGCTGAGCATCTGGGTGTCCATGCCGTCCAGGCCATAGCCGATCTTGCAGCTCCAGAACGTTCGGCGTTCCTGCTGATTGATGTTGCGATACCAGTCGAAGGGTCCAGGACGGGCGGTGGCTTTGGGGATGTCGAGGGTGTCGGGCGCACTCATGGCAAATCTCCGCGCATATTTTATTGGTATTGTTCTGAGCCCCGACGACGCCTATCGTGGGAACCGGATGCGTCGATTCTTGGATGTCCGGCCCCTTTGCGTCCAACTAATAAAACCCCGCCCCAGCCATAAGAAAACTTTATCCCCCGAGCTGATGACATGAACCTGAAGTTTCTAGAGACCTTCGTCTGGGTTGCCCGCCTCAAGAGTTTTCGCCTGACGGCAGACAAGCTTTTCACCACCCAGGCGTCGATTTCCAGCCGCATCGCAGTGCTCGAGGGCGAGCTTGGAGTGAAGCTGTTTCTGCGCGATTCCCGGGGCGTGAGCCTGACCCCCGAAGGCTTGAAAGTGCTCGATTATGCCGAGCGGATGCTGGACACCATGCAGGCGCTCAAACAGTCGATCGAGACCCGTTCGAGCAAGGCCGGACGGGTACGCATCGGCGTCATGGACACGGTGATCCACACCTGGCTCAGCCCTTTGGTGGCGCAGATGACCGACCACTACCCGCTGGTGGAAATCGAGCTGGTGGCCGATACCTCGCTCAACCTCTGCGATCAGCTGCAAAAAGGCTTTCTCGATGTGATCCTGCAAACCGATCTGTTGCGCCAGGAAAGCGTGCGCAGCCTGGAGCTGGCCAGCCACCCCATGGGCTGGATCGCCGCCAGCAATTCCCTGTACAACCGCGAGTACTCAGGCATCGCCGACCTGGCCGGTGAGCGCATCATCACCTACTCGAAAAACTCCCATCCGCATCAGGAAGTGCTCGCCCTGATGCAGGCCAACGGCGTCATGGCGCCGCGATTGAACTGCGTCAATTCGGTGTCGGCGATTACCCGGTTGTTGCGTGACGGTTTCGGCATTGGCGCATTGCCACCAGTGCTGGTCGCCGAGGAGCTGGCACGGGGGGAATTGTCCTTGCTGGACATCGACCAGCGACCGCCGGACCTGCAAGTGGTGGTGTCGTGGCGAGTGGGTGTGGAGTGGGTCGAGGAGATTGTGGCGTTGTGTCAGCAGGTGCTTGAAGACTATGCGCAGAAGGTGGGTGACGCTTACGTCACCTTGAGCAAACCTGCGGCCAGCTGAAAGCTATAGATCGCAGCCTCGTTGCACTCGACAGCTCCTACAGGCGATCGCGTTTTCTGTAGGAGCTATCGAGTGCAACGAGGCTGCGATCTGTTGATCTTTTTACAACCCGCGCAAATCCCGCTCTTCGATCGGCCGGCTCTGGCGCAGGCGCTTGCCGCCCAGCACCACCCAGTCGATCAGGCGGAACAGGCACTCCAGGCCGAACGACAGCAGCAACGCGCCGCTCATGCCCCAGATCATCGCCTCGGGTGTCAGCAGAATCTGATAGCTGTAGCCGTTCCAGGTTTCCTTGCGAATATCCGGGTCGGCGGCCAGGACCACTTGCAGGACACGGATGTACCAAGGTCCCTGCATCGCCTGGAACTGCTTGTCCAGCGCCACCTGCCGGGCCAGCAGATTGCTCAGGCTGTCGGCATCGCTGCGAAAGATCGGGTCGTCGCTGGCGCGGTAATGGGCGACCAGGGCCTGCATGTCACCCTTGAAGAACTGATTGGCCGTGCCCTGAAAACCGCTCAAGCCGGCTTGCGCCTCGATCAGGTGCGCTTCGACCCGCTTGGCGTAATCGCTGATGAATCCTGGCACCTGGACACCGATCAACAGGCCCGCCGCAAACAACACCAGCCGTAGATAACTGAGCAACATGGGAGATCCTTATTCGGTCCGGCCCTGGCTGACGCATTCGCCGCGTCGCCACAGGCTCCATTGACCCGGTTCGTAGCGAGTCCAGGTTTCGTTTTCGGTCAGGGGTTCGGTGGCGATCACCGTGACCACGTCGTTGGGCGTGGTTTCGGCCTGAAAGTCGACAATCACGTCGACATCCTTCAAGCGTGCCGGGCCGAATGGAGCGCGGCGCGTGATCTGCGCCAGCTTGGTCGAGCAATAGCAGAACAGCCAGTCACCGTCACTGAGCAGGCAGTTGAACACGCCTTTACTGCGGTATTCGGCGCAGGCCGCCACCAGGTCCGGCAGCAATTGTTCGACCTCGACCGGCTCGGGGAACGCTGCACGCACGCGGTTGAGCAAGTCGCAGAATGCCGCTTCGCTGTCGGTATCGCCAACGGGGCGGTAGAAACTGGCGGCCGGCTGGAAGTCCGCCAGTTGGCCGTTATGGGCGAAACACCAGTTGCGCCCCCACAGCTCACGGACGAACGGATGGGTGTTGGACAGGCAGACCTTGCCGACGTTAGCCTGGCGGATATGCCCGATCACCACTTCGCTCTTGATCGGATAACGCTGTACCAGATTGGCGACTTCCGACTCGCAGCTCGCGGCCGGGTCCTGGAACAGGCGCAGCCCGCGGCCTTCGTAGAAGGCGATGCCCCAACCATCGCGGTGCGGGCCTGTGCGGCCACCGCGCTGCATCAGCCCGGTGAAGCTGAACACGATATCGGTCGGGACATTGGCGCTCATGCCCAATAACTCACACATGCTCGGATTCTCGATGAAGGCAGGGCAAGGTTACAAACGCGGTTCGACTCGCATACGCTGGGGATTGGCCGGCACAGGCGCACGACCGTAACGATCATCGCCGGCACCGCCGAACGGTTGATCATTTTCCCGGTCTTCGGAGCGGGCGGCGGCGTTGGCGGCCGCTGCCTGTTCCTTGCGGGCATTGGCAGCACGCTCGATCGGAAAGCGGATCGCGACAAACACCAGGTAGATTGCGAACGCGATCATGCCGTACATGAACAGATCGGAAATCGCCCGCCAGGCGTTGTTGCCGACCTTGAACAACAGATCAAGGGCGGTGATGGCAATCGATGGAGCGACCTTGGCCTTGACCGGGTCGATGATGGTCGGGCTGAACAGCAGCACGGCGACCAGCAAACGCAACGGCTCACGCAGCCAACGCCACATCCAGCGGGTGATGCGCATCCACACCAACAGGCAGCCTATGGCGGCGAAGGCGTAGAGGCCCCAGGCAATCAGATAGTCGTTCTCGGTCATGGTGTCCATGGCAAGGCAGGCAAAGAGGCGCTTATGATAACGGCTTTTCGCCCTTCAGGCTGCCCAAATCCAGCCAGCAACGTGCCTCACCCTGTGGGAGCGGGCTTGCTCGCGAAAGCGGTGTGTCAGAAAACATAGTCTCGACTGACACCCCTCTTCGCGAGCAAGCCCGCTCCCACAGGGGGTGATGCCCTTATTTCGTATACTGTCCGAGAGTCCTCCATGCCCCTATCCGCCACCCTTTGCGACGCTCCGATTGCCCACAAGGCTGAAGGCTCCGATCCCTACGCCTGGCTGCAGGAGCGCGACACCGAGGCAGTGCTCGACTACCTCAAGGCCGAAAACGCCTATCAGGAAGCACAAACCGCCGACCAGGCCGCATTGCGCGAGACCCTGTTCGAAGAGATCAAGGGCCGGATTCTCGAAACCGACCTGTCCCTGCCCTCGCCTTGGGGGCCGTACCTGTATTACACGCGCACCACCGCGGGCGACGAATACGCCCGGCACTACCGCTGCCCGCGCCCGGCAGATGACAGCCTGACCCTCGACGAAAGCCGGGAACAGCTGTTGCTCGACCCGAACGCACTGGCCAATGGCGGTTTCTTTTCCCTTGGGGCGTTCAGCATCAGTCCCGATCACCAGCGCCTGGCCTACAGCATCGACTCCAGCGGCGAGGAGATCTACACGCTGTTCGTGAAGGAGTTGTCCGACGGGCGTGTCAGCGAACTGGAGTTCCAGGACTGCGACGGCAGCATGACCTGGGCCAACGACAGCCTGACCCTGTTTTTCGGCGAGCTGGACGACACCCATCGCCCGCACAAGCTGTACCGCTATCGCCTCGATGGCACTGCGGCCGAAGAAGTGTTCCATGAGCCCGATGGCCGCTTCTTCATGCATTGCTATCGCTCCAGCTCCGAGCAGCAATTGCTGCTGTCCGTGGGCAGCAAGACCACCAGTGAAGTCTGGGTGCTCGACGCCTCCCAGCCCCAGCAAGCCTTTACCTGCATTGCGCCGAGGGTCGAAGATCACGAATACGACGTCGACCACGGTACGTTCGACGGTCAATGGACCTGGTTCATCCGCACCAACCGCGATGGCATCAACTTCGCCTTGTACACAGCCATTGATAACGGCGGCGCGCCGAGCGAGTCCGACTGGCAGAACCTGATCACGCACAGCGATACGGTGATGATCGATGGCGTCAGCCTCAATGCCGGCGCCATGACCCTGAGCCTGCGCATCGGCGGCCTGCCGATCATCGAGGTTCACCCCCAGGGTCTGCCGAGCTACCGCGTGCAACTGCCCGACGCTGCCTACAGCCTGCACGTGCAGAACAGCCTGGAGTTCCTCAGCGAGCGCATCCGCCTGCGCTATGAGGCATTGAACCGTCCGGCGCAGATCCGCCAGCTCGACCTGGTGACGGGCGAGCAGCAAGTCCTCAAGCAAACGCCGGTGCTCGGTCCGTTCGATGCCGACGCCTACGTCAGCCAGCGCCTGTGGGCGACCGCGCCGGACGGTACGCAAGTGCCGATCAGTCTGGTGATCAAGCGTGAGGACCTCGGCAAACCGGTACCGCTGTACCTCTATGGCTACGGCGCTTACGGCGAAAGCCTCGACCCGTGGTTTTCCCACGCGCGCCTGAGCCTGCTCGATCGCGGCATGGCCTTTGCCATTGCCCATGTGCGTGGCGGCGGCGAGCTGGGGGAAGCCTGGTATCGCGCCGGCAAGCAGGAGCACAAGCACAACACTTTCAGCGACTTCATCGCCTGCGCCGAACACTTGATTGCCGAGGGCTTCACCTCCTCTGCACAATTGGCGATCAGCGGCGGCAGCGCCGGTGGCCTGCTGATCGGTGCGGTACTCAACCAGCGCCCGGAGTTGTTCGCTGCCGCTATCGCCGAAGTGCCGTTCGTTGATGTGCTCAACACCATGCTCGATCCGGACCTGCCACTGACCGTGACCGAATACGACGAGTGGGGCAACCCCGAGGAGCCGGATGTCTATGAGCGGATCAAGGCCTATGCCCCGTACGAAAACGTCACCGCTCAGGACTATCCCGCGACCCTGGTGATCGCCGGCTACAACGACAGCCGTGTGCAGTACTGGGAAGCGGCCAAGTGGGTGGCGAAGCTGCGCGCGAACAAAACCGACGACAATCCACTGCTGCTCAAGACCGAACTGGGCGCCGGTCATGGCGGGATGAGCGGTCGATATCAGGGATTACGTGACGTAGCGCTCGAATATGGGTTTTTGTTCAAGGTTTTGGGCATTGCCTGAGGAACCTGGCCCGACGAAACGGTCTTAATTCCTGACGCCTCGGGCCGATACAACACTATCCCCTGTGGGAGCGGGCTTGCTCGCGAAAGCGGTGGGTCAGTCAAAATTGATTTCGGCTGACCCACCGCTTTCGCGAGCAAGCCCGCTCCCACACGGGGGCAGCGGTGTATTCATAATCCAGCCAGTAAAGACACTACAAAAAGACCGCAACGACATGTCAGAACCGACCTTGCTCAACAACGAAATCCGCGACTGGCTGATGGATTGCGGCCTGTTCAACCAGCTGCTGCCAGCGGACTTTGCCGCCGCCTCAGGCTACTTCAGCATCAGTGCCATCCCCCAGGGCGAAGAAATTTTCCAGGAAGGCGATGCCGGCAGCTTCATGTGTATCATCCACAGCGGCCAGGTGGCGGTGCAGAAAACCACCGCCGACGGCCAACGGGTAACCATCGCCACTTTGCGCAGCGGTCGCTCGTTCGGTGAAATGGCTGTGCTCGACGGCGAGCGGCGCTCGGCCAGTTGCGTGGCGGCGAGCAACTGTCAGTTGCTTAACCTGGGTAAGGACTCACTGGAAAAAATGCTCAACGACGCGCCGAAAATCGCCGCGAAGATCATCCGTGCCCTCGCCGTTTCCCTCTCCAGGCGCCTGCGCATGGCCGACGGGCAACTGCTTTCACAGCAGGTTTAACCGCCCGGCGACTTGGCTTTCGGTGGTTGCGGTGTAAGCCCTGGCAACGGCTGGTCTTTGCTCGGCGGGCTGGGCATTTCCATCGGCACCAACGGCGGACCGCTGCTGCCTGGGCCAACCCTGGGCAAAGGTGCGGGGCTGATCTGCGGATATGGAGTAGGCGTCGCAGTGCCGGGAGCACCGAGCGTCGACGCGGGGCTGACAGGAATGGTTTGCAGCTGTTGGGCCTGCGCTGCAGTTATCGAGAGCGCGGCCAGGGCAATGACCGTTAGAATGGTGCGCTTCATCAATGGCTCCGTTGGCCTTGTCGTCATAAACAGGCTACTCCCAACTGCGTCGGTTTGCCCTCCTGAGTTCTGCCAATTTTCTTCAAGTGAGCCCCATGAAACGTTTTGTTCTGCTCGACACCACCCCTATTCCTGAAAACGGCGGCGCCCTGTGCCTGTTCGAGTACGGCGAGGATTTCGTCATCAAGATCCAGGGCGGTGACGGCGGGCAATTAATGAACACCCGTATGCACGGCTCCGAAGACGCCCTGGCCGAGATCCCTTGCCGCAAAGTCGCTGGCCGACCGAATTCACGGGTGCTCATCGGCGGACTGGGCATGGGCTTCACCCTCGCCTCCGCGCTCAAGCACCTGGGCAAGAGCGCCGAAGTGGTGGTGGCCGAGCTGGTGCCAGGCGTGGTCGAGTGGAACCGCGGGCCCTTGGGCGAAAAGGCCGGCAAGCCGCTGCTCGACCCGCGCACGGTAATCCGTATGGAAGACGTCGCCAAGGTACTGCAAGCCGAGCCACAGGGTTTTGATGCGATCATGCTCGATGTCGACAACGGCCCTGAAGGACTGACCCAGAAGGCCAACAGCTGGTTGTACTCCGCAGGAGGCCTGGCGGCCTGCGCCAAAGCCTTGCGGCCCAAGGGCGTGCTGGCCGTGTGGTCGGCCAGCGCCGATCGGCAATTTTCCGACAAGCTGAAAAAAGCTGGCTTCAAGGCCGAGGAAGTCCAGGTCTTCGCCCATGGCAACAAAGGCACCCGTCACACCATCTGGATTGCCGAGAAGCTCAAGGGCTAGGCTAAACTTCACCCTATAACCGTCATTAGTCTTTCTACAAAGGTGAACCCATGAGTTCGTCCACCCCGACCAACACTTCGAAGCTGGATCGCATCCTTGCCGACAACCAGCGCGACAAGGAAATGGGCTACCGCGACAAAGCCCTGAAGATGTACCCGCACGTGTGCGGCCGCTGCGCCCGTGAGTTTTCCGGCAAGCGCCTGAGCGAACTGACCGTGCACCACCGCGACCACAACCACGACAACAACCCGCAGGACGGCTCGAACTGGGAACTGTTGTGCCTGTATTGCCACGATAACGAGCACTCTCGTTATACCGACCAGCAGTACTTCGGCGAAGGCTCGCTGAGCACACCAAAAATCGCCAAGGCGACGCACAATCCGTTTGCGGCTTTGGCCGGGTTGATGAAAAAGGAAGACTGAAGATCTTCAGCGCCTGAACCGGCCCCTTCGCGAGCAAGCCCGCTCCCACAGTGGATTGGAGGTGAGCACTCAATTTATGTGCGCTTCAGGTCCAGTGTGGGAGCGGGCTTGCTCGCGAAGGCAATTGCGCAGACACCACTAATCTGCGAACAGACCACTGCCACCCATTCCCCGTATAATCGCGCTTTTTTCCTGAAAGGCGCTTCGCTCGTGGCAGACAAACGGTACAGCTGCATTGGTTTGTACAACCCAAAATCACCGGAGAACGTCGGTTCGGTGATGCGCGCCGCTGGCTGTTATGGCGTGGCGTCGGTGTTCTATACCGGCAAGCGCTATGAACGCGCCGCTGACTTCGTCACCGATACCAAGCGAGTCCACTACGACATTCCGCTGATCGGCATCGACGACCTGAAGAAAATCCTGCCCCTGGGCTGCGTGCCCGTTGCCGTTGAACTTGTCGACGGCGCCCGGGCGCTGCCTGAATACACTCACCCGGATCGCGCGCTGTACATCTTCGGCCCCGAGGACGGTTCGCTGGATCAAGAGATTCGCGACTGGTGCGAAGACGTGGTGTACATCCCGACCACCGGCTGCATGAACCTGGCGGCCACCGTCAACGTCGTGCTCTATGACCGCATGGCCAAGGGTCTCAATACCCGATCCGGGCCGAAATTCCGCTGAAGTGCCGCACATCCGATGGAACAAGCTGGCCGTTTCGGCAGTCAGCTTAACTATCCATTACTGAAGCAACCCTTCCTGCCTGGAGTCAGATCATGAGCGAACTCAAGCGCGTCGAGCGTATCGAATCCACACCTTTCCAGAGCCCATCCGAGCAAAACGTGCAGGGCTGGGAGCGCATCGGTTCCCTGGCGGGCGGCGTTGTGATGGTCGGTAAAGGCCTGCGCCGCGGCGGTATTTTCGGTTTGATCCAGGTGGCCATTGGCGGCGTCGCCCTGGCCCGTGGCATCACTGGCCATAGCTCGGCGAAAAGCCTGCTGGAAAAAAGCCGTCAGGACATGAACAACGTGCGGGCGAAAATCCAGCGGGCCGGGGAAGAGTTGAGCCAGTTGAAGGCCAATGCCGAGGCGGCGACCAAAACGGCGACTGTCACGGGCAATGATTCGCTGCAATCGCCGAAAGCCGGGGTCTGATCCAAGCGTTCTGGTGAGGCTGATGGCCTCATCGCCGGCAAGCCAGCTTCCACTTGTGGGAGCTGGCTCGCCAGCGATAGCCGAGTTACTGAAGCAACTCGGTATCCAGTACCTTCGACGAATCCCCGATCACACTCTCACTGAGCTGCACAAACGCCTTGGTATCAACGTTCTCCAGGCGCATCACCCCACGCAGCACATCATCTAGCGAACGCTTGTTGTGGGTTTTCAGGCGAATCTCGCGATCCAGCTCCTGCAATAACACCACCGCCCTGGCCACCTGCGCCGGGCTCGCCGATTCAACGCGCAAAGTCGTGACCTTCTGGCCTGTCTTGATCAGCTTGGCGTGCAGACTTTCGTACCGCTCATCGCTCATGCCGCCGGCCCGCCGCACCAGTTCGATGGCGTAATACTCGGCAAGACCTTCGCTGATCCAGTCACTGCGCTGCGTGTCGTTGATTCTCCCGCACAGCTGAGCCAGTTCACGCACCAGGACGCTGGTGCCGCTTTCGCTGACCAGCGGCAGACGGCTGTTGAGGTAGATCGACTCATGTGCCGCCTGGCTGCCGCGCCACATGGGATCGCTGGCGCCGACAATCAGCAGTTTGGTCGGGTGTCGGGAATAAACCGCCTGTACCTGGGGCCAGACGAAGGTCAGCATGGTCAGCACATCCATGCGGCGCATGCCCTGCCCTTGGGGAGAGGCGACGGTGACTTCGGTTTCCCCAAGCCGCGTGCGCCGGCTGCCGAGGTGGCCGGCGAGCATCCAGCCCGTGGGCCGGTCGAACAGGCGGGAGGGATTATCGATGCGGAATTTGTTCGTGCCGATGCGCGGCCAGGCGGTTTCGACGCTTTTCCAGCCACTGGGCAGTTCAAACTCAAGGCGCGCCACCAATTCGACGCCATCCTGCTGATCGAGTCGGGCGGGCGGCACCAGGTCGTCACCGCGCATCAAGGCCCAGGTCGGGGTCATACGGCTATCGAAGCTGCCATTCTTGCGCCCGTGGCTGATGCGCACGCGATAGGTCAGGCTGGCCTTGTCGGCGCCTGGTTGCCAAACGCCCCGTGCTTGGCTGCCCGGCGTCAGCTGCCATTGGCCATCGGCCTTGAAATCACTGTAATGGCTGCCGTCACCAAGGTCGAAATCCAGGCTGCGCACTGCCGAACCCTGGGCCAGGGTAAGGCGCACTTCGGCCTGGTCGCTCTGCGGCAGCAAGCGCACGTGATAATCCAGATCGACCTTGTTCGCCGCCCACACGGGCGAACCCAGGGTCAGAAATCCACAAGCCAACGCCAGCCGCCATCCCACAGCCATACACACTCCTTCGTGAAACGCTAAAACCCCGAGCGATCAGCCCGCCCGGAAAATCAGGTGATCTTCCCAATCATCTTCCGGCACGCTGCCTTCGGCCAGCATGCGCCCGGACTGGGAGATGCGCTCGTGGTGCACGGCATCGCGATCACCGCACACCAGGTGATGCCATAGCGGCAGGTCCTTGCCTTCGCTGACCAGGCGATAGCCACAGGTCGGTGGCAGCCACTTGAACTCGTCGGCCTTGCCCGGCGTGAGCTGGATGCAGTCCGGCACGAAGTCGCGACGATTAGGGTAGTCAGTGCACTGGCAGGTTTTCAGGTCCAGCAGTTTGCAGGCGATGCGCGTGTAATAGACGCTATTGTCGTCTTCATCTTCAAGCTTTTGCAGGCAGCACAGGCCGCAGCCATCACACAGCGATTCCCATTCCTCTTGATCGAGTTGATCGAGGGTTTTGCGTATCCAGAACGGTTCGACTTTGGCGGCCATGGCTCGAGCATCAACATCAGGTGGTGAAAAGGCCGCCAGTCTAGTGCCCCCGGCCCGTTGGGCCAAGCATTGGCGACTGTCGGTACATCGCACTTGTCAGTTATTGCCCCGCCAAGTAGCTTTGCCAATCGCAAGGAGCCATACCCGCGTGCCATAAACGCTCGACCGCGTTGCATTGCAGTAGTCTGCCAGGCTCTCGACAAACCTCATCGCCCAGCTCAACTGCGCCCGCAGGTTTCAGACAACTCTCTTTCAAACGTAGCAAGGAATCTCTTTATGAGTGCCAATCCACGCGTTGCCGAATACGCCATTCACCCGCAGTTCACTGATCGCTGGTCCCCTCGCGCCTTCACTGGCGAAGCCATTCCCGTCGAGACCCTGCTGAGCTTCTTCGAAGCCGCACGCTGGGCGCCATCGGCGTATAACTCGCAGCCTTGGCGCTTTCTTTACGCCCGTCGCGATACACCGAACTGGGAGCGTTACCTGGGTTTGCTGAACGAGTTCAACCGCAGTTGGGCGCAACACGCCTCGGCCCTGGTGATTGTGATCTCGAAGACCACCTTCGCCGCACCCGGTGCCACCGAAGAAACCCCGGCCTTGTGGCATACCTTCGACACAGGCTCGGCCTGGGGCCACCTGGCGCTGCAAGCGAGCATCAGCGGCTGGCACACCCATGGCATGGCCGGCTTCGACCAGGAACTGACCCGCAAGGAGCTGAACATTCCTGAAGGCTACGCCCTGCACGCCGCCGTTGCGGTCGGCAAGCTGGGTGACAAGGCAAGCCTGGCGGACTACCTGCAGGCCCGCGAAGCGCCAAGCCCGCGGCGGCCGCTGAGCGAGCTGGCGGCCGAGGGTGATTTCACCCTCTAACTCCCACAGCATCCCCTCCTGTGCGAGCGGGCTTGCTCGCGAAGGCGGTGAACCAGTCGACATTTATGCTGGCTGACACACCGCCTTCACGAGCAGGCCCGCTCCCACAGTCGATTGGGGTGATTTTAATACCCGCGATCGAAATCCACTTCCCCGCGCATCCCTTCGCCCGCCTGATACGCCCGCAGGTTCTCGAGGAACAGCTGTACCATCATCGCAGGTGAAGTCGGTGCCGAGCTGTGGCCGGTCAGCAGCAACCCCCAGGCAGTCCAGAATGGGTGTCGTTGCGGTAACGGCTCCTGGCGGCACACGTCGATTATCGCGCCAGCCAGATGCCCTTCTTTCAAGGCCTCGACCAGGTCCGCGTCGACCACGGCAACACCGCGTCCGACGTTGATAAACAGCCCGGTCGGCTTGAATTGCCTGAACAGCGCGGCATCATAAATATCGTGGGTGTCCGGGGTATTGGGGAGCAGATTGACCACATAGTCCGCGTCGCCGACCAGTCGCGGCAGATCCGCCAGTGCACCGACTTCGATAAAGGGGGCCTGCTCACGAGCGCTGCTGGCGATGCCGTACAGTTCAACGCCAAACGGCACGAGGAACTGCGCCACACGCTGGCCGATATCACCGGTGCCCACAATCAGCACCTTGCGCCCCGCCAGGCTGCGGCTTGCGCGATTGTCCCACTTGCGCTCGACCTGGCTGACCAGTCGCGCCAGCACTTCGCGTTCATGACCGAGCATGTAGGTCAGTACATATTCGGCCATGACCTGACCGAAAATCCCCACTGCGCGGGTCAGCCGATAGTGGCGAGGCAAACCGTCGGCCAGCAGCGGAGTGATGCCTGCCCAGGTCGATTGCAGCCATTGGGGCTGGTGGCCCTGACGCAACAGCGTGGCCAGCAGATCAGGTTGACCAAGCCAGACCGGGCAATCGGCGGCCTGACTGGCCAGTTCGGCGGAATCACCGCTGGTCAGCACCTTCAGATCCGGCGCAGCCTCGCGCAACAACCGGGCGTAGACGGGGTGGTCGTGTTCGGCAATCAGAACGCGCATGCTTCAAACCTTTCAAAAACAGTGCAGATGGCCGCCGACAACGCTTCACAAGCGTCGTCACGGCCACCGCGAAAATCCTTCCAGTGTTTCATAAAGGCTCTGAACAGAACCTGTTTGGGTTTTACATCGGGTCGTTGCGGCGCAGCAGTTCTTCCGGCAAGTGCTCGATATATTCATCTTCGGCCGGAGGCATCTGCAGGTGATAACCCTGTTTTTCAAGGTTCTCCAGCACGACGGCGATGTCTTCGCGCGACAGTTTGCGCTCGGGCGTCAGCACCAGGTCAAAAGCATGGATGGCTTTGCCGAAGGCGGCCATCAAAGTCTCCGGCACGCGCTCCAGAGCATCGCTCTTGAGCACATACAGGTACATTTCGTTTCTCTTCGAGCTGCGGTAGATGGAGCAAATACGTTTCAAGGCTGTTCTCCGGCGGTGGCCAGGCTGTCGAGCAGCGCCTGGCCCATCAATTCGCGGCGCCAGCCACGCAGCGAATCAGGCAATTGGTAGGGACCATTGGGGAAACCGCTCTTGAGCAGCGCTTCCAGGGTTTTCTTGCGCAGCATCAGTTCCGGCGCGATGTTCAGGCGCTCGGCCTCGGCCTGGCCGATGGCTTTCAGTTGCTTGAGCAATACGGCAGCGTCCACCGGCAACGGCTCCGGCACGGCTGGCGGCCACTGATCAGGCGACACACTGCCAGAGCGCTTGATCAGATCAAGCAGAAACTCGCCGTCCTGACGCACGGTACGCGGGTGCATGTCTTCGATTTTCGCCAAGGCACCGAGGTTGTCCGGCTGCGTGCGCGCCAGTGGCCACAGTGAGTGTTCACGAATAATACGATTGCGTGGCAAATCACGGGCCCGGGCTTGCTGTTCGCGCCAGGCGCAGAGTTCACGCAGTACGGCGAGCTGGGCGCGGGACAGTTTCCAGGCCAGCTTGGCGTCGCGATAGACCTCGTATGGGTCGGTTTCGCGGCGCAGGTTAGCCACCAGCTCGGCACCGTCCTCGAGCACCCAGGCGTATTTGTCATCGGAAAGCTTCGGACGAAGCTGTACGAAAACTTCCGCCAGGTGCAAGGCATCTTCGGCGGCGTAGCTGATCTGGGTGTCGGACAACGGCCGCTGCAGCCAGTCGGAACGGGTTTCACCCTTGGGCAGGTCGATGCCGAGCACTTCCTGCACCAGTCGCGAATAGCCCATGGAGAAACCCAGGTTCAGATACGCGGCGGCCAGTTGTGTATCGAACAACGGGGCCGGCAGGCTGCCGGTCAGGCGCAACAGAACCTCGAGATCCTCGCTGCAGGCGTGCACCACTTTGACCACCGCCGGGTTTTCCAGCAGCGCGGCCAGAGGTTGCCAGTTGTCGATGGTCAGCGGGTCGATCAGGTAAGCGCGAACGCCATCGCCAATCTGCAGCAGGCCGGCGATGGGGTAGAACGTGTCGACCCGCATGAATTCGGTATCGAGGGCAACGAATGGCAGCTGCTGCCACTCGGTACAAAGCCGACCGAGGCTATCGTTGTCGCGAATCCAGTGAATATCGATGGCCACACGGCTCTCCCTTGAAGAATGGCGCGCAGTATATATCGCCCCCGGCGATTTCCGCGCATCCACTGAACAAGAGCGTTAGCGAAAATTCGTGCCTGATACCAAGAATAGTCCGACAAATCGACGCTAGCTGGCCTTGCCCAGTACGTAAACGCGCATCCGCGCGCCACCGGGCAGGAAATCCTGTTGGTTGAGCAAACGGAAACCCGCCTGCCGGAATTCGTTTTCCACTTCGGCCTTACCCGGTAACGACCGGGTCGCGACACCCTCCCCGTCACAATGTTGTCCCTGGAAGCGACCATCGAGGTGGACCGCCACAATCACTGTATCGCGGCTGACCCGATGGAACTCGCCAAGCATCGCCAGACGAAGTTCGCGGGTGGTCAGGTGTTGAAACACTTGCATGCAAAAAATGCAGTCAACCGCATTCTCCGACAAGCCGATGGCGAAAGCCGAGCTTTGAAAGGTCTTGACCCGTTTGAACAGACTCTGTGGATGGTGGGTGCGCGCATGATCGAGAATGTCCTGGGACGGATCAGTCGCAAGAATCACTCGATTGGCGTGCCCGGCCAGTACCGGCCAGTATCGCCCGACTCCACAGGCCACATCGAGGATCAGACCGGGTTCACCAGCGACCTTGAGCGCATTGCGTACCAGCCGCGCCTCGCGCCAGTACCGCAGACGCTCGACCAAGCCCGGCGCGTGCGGCTGCAGGCAGACGCGCGCGTGCTCCTGATCGTAACGCCGGGCAATTTCAAGCTCGAAGGCGGATGGGGGCTGGAAGGACATGTGCAATGGCTCTTGGAGAAGGATTACAGGCCGCTGGTCGGCGGCCGTCGCGTGAGACAGGGTCGAAGCAATCAATCCTTGGCCAACACGCCATCGATCACCGCGCCGCGACATCCGGCAAACATATCCAGACCCTGGTTATAAACCTTGCTGTCGACCTCCAGCAGGCCGAGCATCGAATGAAACAGGTTGTCCTGGCTCAATGGCATTTCCCGGCTCAGTTGCAGGCAATGAGTGTCCACCGAGAACGACTTCTGATAGCTGTCGGAGAACCAGGCCAGCATCGCCACATGCTTTTGCTGTTCTGGCGCCAGCATGTAAGGCGTGCCATGGAGAAACAGGTTGTATTCACCCAGGGACTCGCCGTGGTCCGACAGATAAAGCATGGCGGTATCGACCTTGTCCTGGTTCTCGCGCAACAAGTCGATCAGAGTCGACAACACATGGTCGGTATACACCAGGGTGTTGTCGTAGCCATTGACGATACTTTCGCGACTGCAGTTGTTCAGCGCGTTACTTTCACAGACCGGGGTAAAGTGTTCGTACTCTTTCGGGTAGCGCTTGAAGTACTCCGGACCGTGGCTGCCCATCTGGTGCAGGACCAACACCGTGTCCTTATCCAGCGTATCGATAAAGTGCTGCAAACCCTGCAGGAGGATTTCGTCGCGACATTCACTGTTGGCGCACAACACCGGATCTTTCAGATTGCTGACGTCGTCGAGGGTGACGCGATCGCAGGTACCCTTGCAGCCTGACTGGTTGTCACGCCAGATCACGTCGAGGCCGGCGCGCTTGAGTACATCCAGCAGACCTTCTTCGTTTTTAGCCTTGCTCGCGTCGTAATTCTTGCGTCCCATATTGGAGAACATGCAAGGCACCGACACTGCTGTTTCAGTACCGCAGGACTTCACGTCGGTAAAGGCAATCAGGCCAGCTTCCTTATCCAGTTTCGGCGTGGTATCGCGGTTATAGCCGAGGACGCCAAAGTTCTCCGCCCGGGCACTTTCACCGACCACCAGCACCGTCAAGGACTTGCGACCATGGGTTCGCCAGGCAGGATCGCGGCGGGCGTCTTCACCGACTCTGACAAAAGGCTGGCGTGCTGATACGACCTGCTCGCTCAAGTAACCGGCGGAGGCACCGATGTAGTTGCTCGGAACTGCCATCAAGTGAAGTTCATGGTGATTGCGAAACAGTGAAGAAAGGCCTTGATAGTTAACCAGCGCGACACCACCAATGACCGCCGCCGAGGCAAACATCACGAGTGCCTTGCTTAATAACTCACGATGCCAGCGGCGATAGCTTATCGGAGTTTTCCACAACAACCAGGTTGGCAATACGCCGAGGAAAACAATATAAGCAAGTAACTTGATCGACAGTAAGTCGCGCACTTCCGTGGCATTGGTTTGAGCGAAGTTGCGCAACATGCCAACGTCGATCAAGACGCCGTATTGGCCCATGAAATAAGTAACGCCCGCGCTGATCATGAACAGCAGGCTCAGCACCGGTTTCAGCACCGGCCGTAAAGCCAGAAAGGTCAGGAAAATATTGAAGGCGGCGAAGATCATCACCCCGAATGCCACCCGCATGGCAATGCCTTTACCGTCAGACGCGGTGATTTCGAACAGGTGCTGCCACAGCACAAAATTGAAGCCAAATAACAAAAATGCGCTGGCAATCAGTGTCACCCACTCGGGGCGCACGGCTTTGATCTTAAACATGAGGTTCGGCTATTCCTGAAGATAGGTGCCTTCGGCAAATGTGAAAAATTCATTTACCGTGACAGTACTCATGCTAGAAAGCCGACCATCAATTTTTTGTGAAAAAGAAGCCAACGATTAGTTGGCTCTTAATAGGACTCTAACGTTTACGCTATTTGAGAATAATTAACTTTCATTCAAGCCTGATGCAAATACCACCGCCAATCCTGTTCCCCGACCTCCCCCATGAACTGGCGATACTCGGCGCGTTTCACGGCCAGATACACACCAAGGAATTCACTGCCGAACGCATCCTTTGCCCAACTCGACGCTTCCAGTGAACGCAACGTAGTCAGCCAGTCGGTCGGCAACAGCTTGCTGGCCTGGGCGTAGCCATTGCCCTCGACCGGTGCACCAGGATCAAGTTGCTCACGGATACCCCGATGAATCCCGGCCAGAATCGCCGCCGCCGCCAGATACGGGTTGGCGTCGGCGCCACAGATGCGGTGTTCGATATGTCGGGAGAACGCCGGACCACCGGGCACGCGCAAGCTGACGGTGCGGTTGTCCACACCCCAGGTGGCTGCCAGCGGCGCATAGCTGTTGGTCTGGAACCGGCGGTAGGAATTGGCGTTGGGGCAGAACAGCAGCAGGGAATCGAGCAAGGTAGCGAGCATGCCACCCACCGCCTGCCTGAGCAGGGGTGTGCCGTCCGCGGCTTCGCTGGCGAACAGATTGTTCCCCTCCTCGTCCGCCAGACTGACGTGCATGTGCATGCCGGTGCCGGCCAGATCATCAAACGGCTTGGCCATGAAGCAGGCCGTCATGCCGTGCTTGTGGGCGACGCCCTTGACCAGGCGTTTGTAACGCACCGCTTCATCCATCGCCTGCAATGCATCGGTGCGGTGCTCCAGGGTGATTTCCACTTGTCCCGGTGCGTACTCGGAAATCGCCGTGCGCGCGGGAATCCCCTGGAGTTTGCAGGCGTTGTAGAGGTCGGCCAGAAACGGTTCTATCTGCTCCAGCTCACGCAAGCCGTAGACCTGCGTCCCGCGCGGGCGACCGCCGTCGACATCCCGCGCCGGTTGCGGCCGGCCATGACTGTCGCGTTGCTGATCGAGCAGGTAAAACTCCAGTTCGGCGGCCATGACCGGGTAATAGCCATCGGCTTGCAGGCCTTCAATGACTTTCGCCAGCAAGTGCCGGGGATCGGCGATGGTCGCCGGCATGCCTTCAGTGGGGTGCATGCTGACTTGCACCGCCGCTGTTGGAATCAGACGCCAGGGCATGCGCGTCAGACTGCCGCTGATCGGGTAAGCCCGGCAATCGATATCACCGACATCCCAGACCAGCCCGGAATTTTCCACATCATCGCCGTTGATGGTCAGGCCCAGGATGGTGCTCGGCAGTGGCCGACCACTTTCATACACCGCCAGCAATTCATCCCGATGCAGCAACTTGCCCCGGGGCACACCGTTGTTGTCGAGGATGAACAACTCGAACATCTCGATATCCGGGTTCTGGTCCAGGAACGTCAGGGCTTCTTGCTTCGTGGCGAAGGAGGTCGTGGCACAACTCATGAGAATTCTCTTTTTTCCGCGTCGGGCAAACGCGCAGGCGCTGCCGCTTTGATCCGGCGCGCAGCGCGGGACCTGTAAGAAGATCAACGGGAAATGCAGAAATCCGGCGGGCGCGCATGGCGACAGTGCCATAACGCCCAGAAGGCCAATTCAGAAGGGAGTGCAGAGAGACTGGGGGCGGTGGCGCACGTGAATCGACGACCAAGGCTCGACGCTCGAGCGCCGTTGCATGCCTTGTAGTGGATTGTGACTGGCCAACCGTCCATAGAGCGAACCGAGTAAACAGATGAGCAGCAGCGTCACACGGCGGCTTGAGGGGTTAAATCGGGATTTGAAGAACTTTGGTTGTGAAACGACTAAACATCTCCCGTACATCCCGGGCTTTTTGTGGGAGCGAACCTGCTCGCTCCCACAGTATTTTGTGTCGTTTAGCGCAACGCCAAACAGGCAACCACCTGAAATTCAGCCGTTGATAGCCGCCTTGCTGTAGGAGTCCCGATCAATATCAAGAATCTCCACACACAACTGAACCTCCACCCCGGCCGGCCACTCACACAAATCCTGCACCACCGCCAGCAGGCTTTCAGACAGCTGCTTCTTGATCTGCGCCGAGCGGCCGCTCAACAACGCCAGCTTCACATGCACGAATGCCCGCTCGGCCAATGCCGTTCCGACCTTGAAAGTCTCAACCTTGACGGCGCGGCTCTTGATGTCGAATTCAGCAGCAAACTGGCCGGACCCCACCAGCGTATTGTTCAGCCGCATCAACGCCACATCGGCATTCAGCTCAGGCAGGTTGGCGGTGTATTCCATGTGCAGGTGAGGCATGAGGTAGCTCCTTAAGGGGTCCGAAGGTCGTACGTATAACACGGCAACACGCTGTTCACTCGGGCGGCGGCAACACGTCACGCTCGCTCATGAAGGCTTCCAGGCGCGAACGCAACCAGCGCTCGGCGGGATCGGTATCGACATGACTGAGCCAGACCATGGACAGGTCCAGGGTCGGTGTCTCGAAAGGAAAGGGTTCCTTGAACAACAACCCTGATGCTGCCATCGCCTCGGCAGTGTAGTCCGGCAGGCTGGCAATCAGGTCAGTCCCGGCGAGCAAGGCCGGCAACGCGCTGTACTGCGGCACCGAAAGCACCACCTGACGGCTGCGACCTATCTCTGCCAGCCACTCATCGGCATAACCGCTGACATTGGCGGTGTGCGACACCAGCACATGCGGGCGCGAACAATATTCATCGAGGGTCAGCGGCGCATCAGAGGCATCGGCGCGCAGAATGCTCGGCTGGATATGACGCAGCAACTTGCGCTTGGCATTGGCCGGCAAACCGCGTGTCTGACTGATACCCACGGTGATATCGCCGGACGCCAGCAGATCGGGAATCCGCCAGTAATCGACGTGCTGCACGACAAACACCACCTTCGGCGCTTCCTGGCGCAGGGCCCGCAGCAACGGCGGCAACAGGCCAAACTCGACGTCGTCGGACAGCCCGATGCGAAAGGTCATGGTGCTGCTGGCCGGATCGAAGTCATGGGTCAGGCTCAAGGCCACCGACAACGAATCCAGTGCCGGCGACAGGTGCCTGATGATTTCCTCGGCCCGCGCCGTCGGCTCCATGCGATGGCCAACTCGAATGAACAACGGATCATTGAACATCGCACGCAAGCGATTGAGCGCAGAACTGATGGTCGGCTGACCGAGAAACAACTTCTCCGCCACCCGCGTGACATTGCGTTCGAGCATCAAGGTCTCGAACACCACCATCAGGTTGATATCGGCCTTGCGTAGTTCGTTGCGATTCATTCCCTGCCCTCGATCCTTAGCTGCCGACAGTTTAGGTAGCTGGGGCAAGTGGCGTCTACGCAACTCAAGTGCCAATGCTCGCCACCTTCCTACCCTTTGTGGGCCATCGCATACAGAAATCCGTAACGTTCCAAGACGTAGTCAACGATTACATAGAGGCCCATCGTGCCGGTTGGAAAAACGTCAAACATGCTCAACAGTGGACGAATACACTGACTACTTACGCCGCCCCCATTATCGGTGAGCTAGCGCGCATACTCCAACACCACTTCCAACGGATGACGCAGTTGCCTGTCGGTTAAGCGCTTTACCTGGCTGCGGCAGGAATAACCCGTCGCCAGCGCTTCGCCCTTTTTATCCAACTTGCCAGCCCATGACTGCTCGAAAATGGTCCGCGAGGTGTTCTGATTCCGCGCCTCATGGCCGTAGGTGCCGGACATGCCACAGCAGCCGGTCACCTCCGTCACCAGCTTGAGCCCAAGCCGGGTAAACACGGCTTCCCATTGCGCAGTACTGGCCGGGACATTGGTCTTCTCGGTGCAGTGCGCCAACAAACGGAATGTCTGGGGAGCGGGAGGCGAGTTTGCGGGCAACACATCGAACAGCCACTCCTGCGGGAGCAAGACTTTCGGGCAATCATCGAGTCCTGGTACTTTCTGATATTCCTGGCGGTAGACCAGCGTCATCGCCGGGTCCAATCCCACCAGTGCTACACCGCAGTCGGCGAGAGCCTTGAGTTGATTGCCGTTGCGGATCGCCGCCTTGGCGAACGCCCCGAGGAAACCCTGCACGTGCAAAGGCTTGCCGTTGGGGCTATAGGGCGCCAGAAACACCTGATAACCCAATTGATGAGCCAACTGGATGAAGCTCGCCAGCAACGGCGTTTCGAAGTAACGGGTGAAGGCGTCCTGCACCAACACCACGCTGCGCTCACGTTGTGCCACGGTCAGTTCGCGCAGGGCTGGCACGCTGGCGACTGCGACTTTGCAGCGGGTCAAAGTGCCCTGCAAGTCATGCCGATGGATCAGTGGGCTGTCGAGCATGCCGACTTGTCGCTCAAGAAGGCGGCTCACCCATTTCGAGCCCATCACTGCGTTGTACAGGCCCGGCGCGTAAGCCATGTATGGAATCGTGAACTCCAGCGAGCCGATCAGGTAGTCACGCAGAGGACGTTGATAGCGACCGTGGTACAGCTCCAGAAAACGCGAACGGAACTCCGGGACGTTGACTTTGACCGGGCATTGTCCCGCGCAGGATTTGCAGGCCAGGCAGCCCGCCATCGCGTCATAGACTTCATGGGAGAAATCCGCCTCGCCGCGCGAACGCGCCAGGTTATTACGCAACCTTGTCGGCAACCCGCTCAACCACGACAACTTGCCCCGGGCCGCTTGCAATACATCGATATTGGCCGCGCCTTGCAAGCGCAACCACTCGCGAATCAACGACGCCCTGCCCTTGGGCGAATGCTGCCGCTCACGTGTAGCTTTCCACGACGGACACATCGCATCGTTGGGGTCGTAGTTGTAGCAGGCGCCATTACCGTTGCAGTGCATCGCGGTGCCAAAGCTTTGCCAGACACGCTCATCAATCTGCCGATCCAAATCACCCCGCAGCGAAACTTCGTCAACCTTGAGCAAACCTTGGGCAGCATCTGGGGGCGTGCAGATCTTCCCGGGGTTGAACTGATTGTGTGGGTCGAACGCACCCTTGAGCGATTGCAACGCCGGGTACAGCTCACCAAAAAACCCGGGGACGTATTCCGAACGTAAACCTTTGCCGTGCTCGCCCCACAGCAGCCCCCCGTAACGTTTTGTCAGCTCGGCCACAGCATCGGAAATCGGTTTGACCAGTGCGGCCTGGGCCGGGTCTTTCATGTCCAGCGCCGGGCGCACATGCAACACGCCGGCATCGACGTGACCGAACATGCCATAGCTCAGGCCATAACTATCGAGCAATGCACGAAACTCAGTGATGTAGTCGGCCAGTTTCTCCGGCGGCACGGCGGTGTCTTCGACAAATGGCTGTGGCCGAACCTCGCCTTCGACGTTGCCCAACAGTCCGACCGATCGCTTGCGCATGGTGTAGACGCGGGACACGGCTTCGGCGCCTTCCGCCAACGTGTGGCCCAGCCGCTCGATCGTCGTGTCGGCCTTCAGATGCGCCACGAAAGACGCTACGTGAGCGTTCACTTGCGTCACGTCGTCACCGCTGAACTCAACCAGATTGATGCCCAGCGTCGGGCGCTCGGCGTCCGTCGGAAAATACTCGGCGACGCTATGCCAGACGATGTCTTTCATCGCCAGCAGCAACACCCTGGAGTCCACGGTTTCGATGGACAACGGCTTGTGCACCAACAACGCATTGGCATCGCGCAGCGCATCCATGAAGCTGCCGTAACGCACGTTCACCAGCACTGAGTATTTTGGAATTGGCAGCACGTTGAGCTTGGCTTCGACAATGTAGCCCAATGACCCTTCCGCACCGCAGAGCACACTGTTGAGGTTGAAACGCCCTTGCTCATTGCGCAAGTGCGCCAGGTCATAACCGGTCAGACAACGGTTGAGCTTGGGAAACACCGCCTCGATCAGATCGGCCTGGGTGTCATGAATACTGCGCGCCACCCGATACACATGGCCGATACGGCCGGGCTGCGTGCAAGCCGCCTCCAGTTCCGTATCTGACAGCGGATGGCTGTGCAAGCGCTCACCACCGAGCAGCACGCTATGCAATTCCAGAACGTGATCACGGGTCTTGCCATAGGTGCAACTGCCCTGGCCGCTGGCGTCGGTGTTGATCATGCCGCCGACGGTGGCACGGTTGGACGTCGACAACTCCGGCGCGAAGAACAGCCCGTGAGGCTTGAGCGCGGCATTGAGCTGGTCTTTGACCACGCCCGCCTGCACCCGCACCCAGCGCTCGGCGACGTTGATTTCAAGGATGGTGTTCATGTGCCGCGACAGATCGACCACGATGCCATCGGTCAATGATTGCCCGTTAGTGCCGGTGCCACCACCGCGCGGGGTCAGCTTGATCTGGCGAAAGCGTCGCTCGGCCATCAAGGTCGCGATGCGTACGATGTCATCCACATCCAGGGGGAACACCGCCGCTTGCGGAAGACGCTGATAAATCGAGTTATCGGTCGCCAGTACGGTACGGGTGGCGTAGTCAGCGCTAAGCTGACCGCGAAAGCCGCTGGCACGCAGGGCTTGCAGAAATTCCGGGTACTGTGCTGCGAGTGCAACGGTAGGCAACTGAGCGATCATCGCAGGCGGGTCTCTTGTTGGTCTAATCACGGAAAACTCAAAACACTTGTCGCCTGAGCATTAATGGGTCAGCCTCAGGTCTTCAGCTACACCAATGATCCTGTAGGATCCGGCACCAGACAAACGGATAATCCTGCCGCTATCGATGACTTTTACGAATGAATTACCGTCACCTCACCCCTTCAATGTCGTTGCTGCTGGCTTTTGAAGCCGCCGCCCGACATGAAAGCTATACCCGTGCAGCGATGGAGCTCTCACTGACCCAAAGCGCCGTGAGCCGGCAAGTCCAAGCGCTGGAGCAGCAACTGGGCCTGACGTTGTTCCGCCGTGAAGGCCGGCAAGTACAACTGACCGATGTCGGTCGTCTTTATCAGCGGGAAATGAGCGAAGCGCTCGGGCGCATCCGCAGCGCCACGTTGCAGGCCATGGCTTATCAGTCAGGCAGCGGCACGTTGCGCCTGGCCACCTTGCCGACCTTCGGCTCGAAGTGGTTATTGCCGCGCCTGCATGACTTCTACAAAACCCACCCAGGCATGCTGGTACACATCAATTCCCGAATCGACGCCATTGACTTTGAAACCAGCGGCATCGACGCCGCGATCGTCGTTGGCAATGCCGACTTTCCAGGCTTGATCAGCCATCGCCTGCACACCGAAGAACTGATGGTTATCATGTCCCCACAAGCGGCCGAAGCCCACGACACCTGGACCCCGGAACGGATTGGCGGTCAGACGCTACTCAACGTCGCGAGCAATGCCAACGTCTGGGGCGAGTGGTTCAGCCACCAAGGCCTGCCCCATCGGATGATGCGGCTGGGCCCGAGCTTCGAACTCACTTCACACTTGATCCAGGCCGTCAGGGCCGGCATCGGCATCGGTCTGGTACCGCGTATTCTGGTGGCCGACGAGTTGGCCAACAGCGAACTCATCAGCCTCGATCGGCCCTTTGCCAGCCAGCGCAGTTATTACCTGGCTTATCCGCCGCGCAACGAAATGCTGCCATCACTCGTCGCGTTTCGTACCTGGCTGCTAACACAGATCTGACGTTTACCGACCAAGGAACGCATAGCCGAAACCAACCACCTTGGCGTCTTCACCATAGCCACCCAGGAACGAAACACCTACCGGCAGGTTGCCCTTGATGGTGCCTGCCGGAACCGTAATCTCGGGAAATCCTGTGGCGGAGGCAATATACGACGACGCATAGGTATCGCCGGATGTGCAGACGTAACTGTCATCGGTCACGCCATGCACCACCGACGCAGGGCAGTTGATGGTCGCGAAGAACAGACTGTCGACTTTGTTCTGCTTCATGATGCCCATCAGCTGCGCGCGCAACTGAGGAATCTTCCGGGACAGGATGGAGATGTACTGCGGCGAATCGGTGCTTGTGGCATTCGCGACCGTTTCCAGTCCGGCCAGGCGTGCCGGGTTCATCCCGTGTGCAGCGTTTTGCGCCTGATTTTGCCTGGCCAGCTCGAGAAACTGCGCAAGCGTTCGCGGTTGGCCCGGATTGAGGGTGGCGAGGTAGCGTTCGAATTGAGGCTTGAATTCGCCCTCTCCCACTGGGCCGAGCACATCGCTCCATAAGGTTTCAAAAGCTTTTGGCAGTTCGATGGAGACGACACGAGCGCCGCGCTTGCCGAGGCTTTCCTGAGCGGCCTTGAAGACTGCATCCACCTCTGGATTGGCGCCTTTGAAATTGGTGATCACGCCAATGGTTTTGCCTTGCAACGAGGAACGGCTCAGCGTTGACTCGAACTGTATTTTGTCGGAGACCAGATCCAGGGTCGCCGGGTCGCTTTTGTCCTGCCCCTTTATCGCATCCAGCACGATGGCCTGATCCAGCACGCTGTTGGTTATGACGCCACCCGTATCAAACGCGAGCGACAGTGGAATGATGCCGCTGCGGCTGATCAACCCCAGCGAAGGTCGCAAACCCACTGTGCCGGTGACGCTGGCTGGCGCTCGGATAGAGCCGCTGGTGTCCGACCCTAAAGCAAACGGTGCAAACGCTGCCGCCACGGCAGCCGCAGAACCGCTGCTGGAGCCAGAAGCATCACGCTTGGTATTTTTCGGATTCAGTGTCTGGCCACCGAACGAACTGTAACCAAACCAGCCAAAGGACGCCGCCAGTTCCGACAGGTTGGCTTTGCCGAGCAGGATCGCTTGCCCGTCGATCAGCTTCTTGACGGTAAAAGCATCCTGACTTGGCACCGACGAACGTAGCACGAAGGAGCCACCGGAGGTGACCATACCGGCAGTGTCAAAGTTGTCCTTCACCACGAACGGAATGCCGGCCAGAGGCGCGTATTTGCCAGTGGGGTTTTTCGCCCGCTCAGCATCCCACTTGCGGGCCTGATTGATCGCCTGTTCATTGATTGTCACCAGCGCATTGATCTTTTGGCCCTGATGATTGTTTGCCTGAATGTTATTCAGGTAATGCTGGACCAGTTGCTCGGAACTGAGGGTCCCGGCATTCAACGCATTCCGCATGTCGGCGAGGCTCATACGGTCGATACCATCATCTGCCTGAGCACTTGCCGCCAGAAGCAAAAACACGCACGCCACGAACTGTTTATTCAACTGCATGGGTAATTCCCCTAAGTACAGACGAACGGAATGAGCTCACGCCCTAAGCGATTGGGCTGAGCGTCATAACTACGCAGGATAAAAAGAGGCCAGCTAAAGAGTGCTGGCCCGCAAAGTCATGATCAAACCGGGTGACTTCAACGTCCCCGCGAATTAACTACAGCAACTGACTCTTTTGCAGAAATTCCTTGGACACGCTTTCGATGGATTCACGGCCGACATCGACCCGGGAATTGAGGCCCGCGATGGTGTCGTCATCCAGCTTGGACGACAGGGCGTTGAGCAACTCGCCGATCTTCGGTTTTTCTTTAAACACCTCAGTGCGAATAACCGGGGTCAGCGCATAGCTGGGGAAGAAGCCTTTATCGTCTTTGAGCACCACAAAGCCGAAGGCCGGAATCCGCCCATCCGTCGACAGGACCAAGGCCAGATCGACCTGCCCATCCCTAAGCGCCTGATAGGTCAGCCCGCCGTCCATGCGGACGATGTTCTTGCGCTCAAATTTAAACTTGTATGTCTCTTGCAAAGGACCCAGGCCATCAGGCCGGGAAAAGAATTCAGCATTGGAGGCAAACTTATAGGACTTGCCTGTTTCGATATTCTTCGCAAGATCGCTGATCGAAACGATTCCATCCTTCTGTGCCTCTTCCTTGCGCATGGCAAAGGCGTAGGTGTTGTTGGCCTTGGAAGAGTTCAACCAGGTGATGCCTTTCTGCGCATCAAGCTCGCTGATTTTTTTGTACGTTTCGTCAGGGCTGAGCTTGTCCGTAACTTTATTGTAAGTAATCAGCGAAGTGCCGGTGTATTCCCAATACACATCGACCTGACCATTCTCTTGTGCTGCGCGCAGAACGGAAGAACCCAGGTCAGGGCGTTTGTCGACATTGTAGCCATTGGCGCGCAGGAGTTGAGTGGTCATCTCGGCAACCAATTGCTGCTCGGTAAACTTCTTGCCGCCGACCACAATCGTATTATTTGCAGAAGCACTGCCTACAACGCCAGAAACAAGACTCAGGGTAAAGATCAAACTGGCTAGCATTCGATAAATCATCGTGCACCTCATATTATTGATTTTTGTCTATGGTCTTCAGATTCATTCGCGCCCGGTCAACCGCAAGCCCCGTGACACTGCAATGTTTTGAATCAAGCCGCAGCCCAGATCGACCGCAATCGCCAATAGCGCAGTCGCTGCGGCACCGGCCAGCATCATGCCGAAGTCGTTCAAGTCGATCCCGGTAAAGATCAACTCGCCCAGCCCGCCGCCACCGACCAGGAAAGCCAGCGGCGCAGTACCGACGTTGATCGCCAGCGCCGTGCGGATGCCCGCGAAAATCACGTTCATCGCGTTCGGAATTTCAACTTTCCACAGCGTTTCCCGTGGCGTCATACCCATAGCTTCGGCGGCTTCAAGCAAGTGCTGCGGCACTGCGCGCAAGCCTTCATAGGTGTTGACTGCCACGGGCAACAACGTCGCGACAAACAACCCGATGATGGCCGCGCCGCTACCGATGCCAATAAAGCTCATGGCCAGCGCCAGCAACGCGAGCTTAGGGATTGCCTGCCCTACGTTAAGGACCTGCATGCTGGCCATGGCATAACGCTGGTTCGCCGGCCGGCTCATCCAGACGCCCAACGGCAGCGCGATGATCAGGGCAAGTGCCCCACTGACTGCCACGATCTGCAGATGCTGGACCGTCAGGTAGCTGATGTCGCCCCAGTAAAACTGCAGCCCTTCCCACAATCCGATCAGTAAGTCAGACATTGTCAGTGCACCACCGGAGTAATGTTTTCAACAAGTCGCGCCAAAATGTCGGTTTGGTGGACATAGCCGATAAAGCGTCCGTCGCTGTCGTTGCAAAGTGCCCAGTCCTGGCCGCGACCCAGCAATTGCGAAAGCACCTGACGCAGGTCATCCCCAGGTTTAACGATCAGGTGCGATTGCGAAGTAACACCGCTGTTGCCGCCGACGATCTGCATGTGTTCCCGCGGCGGGACTTTGCTGGCCACATCAACCGCGCGCAGCAGACGCAGACGCTTCATGATTCGATCGCCGCCCATGAAGTTCGCCACGAACTCGCTGTTGGGCCGGGCCAGCAGATCATCCGAGCTGCCGAATTGCTGGATTTTTCCGTTATGGAACAGGGCGACACAGTCCGCCATCTTCACCGCTTCATCGATGTCGTGACTGACGAACAGTACGGTCTTGTTGACGAGTCGCTGGATGCGCATGAACTCGTCCTGGATCACTTCCCGGTTGATCGGGTCGATCGCGCCAAAGGGCTCGTCCATCAACATGACGGGCGGATCCGCTGCCAGGGCCCGGGCCACGCCTACGCGTTGCTGTTGACCACCGGAAAGTTCACACGGGTAGCGCTTGAGGAATTTGGACGGATCCAGCGCGACCACTTCCAGCAACTCCGCAGCGCGCTTTAGGCTTTTGCTTTTGTCCCATCCCAACAAATTCGGAACGACGCAGATGTTTTCTTCAACGGTCATGTTCGGGAACAAGCCGACTTGCTGGATCACATAGCCGATGGAGCGTTTAAGGGTGACGCTGTCCAGTTCGGACGTGTCGCGACCACCGATCCTGATCGTGCCGGAGGTTGGCGTGATCAGTCGGTTGATCATTTTCAGCGTCGTGGTTTTACCGCAGCCCGACGGACCAAGCAGTACGCAGATCTGCCCCTCTTCAACATTGAATGAGACATCTTCTACTGCTGTGATTGAGCCGAATTGCTTGTTCAGGTTTTCGATCTGGATCACGTCGTCGCTTCCTTCATTTGGCCGGTGGCCATTTTGTTCTTGTTCAAGCCTTTTGGCGTCAGGAGGCGCTGCAAGCCGTACAACGCGTAATCGGCCGCAATGGCGATGACACTGATGACGATCGCGCCGGCCAGCAGTTGGCGGGTATCGGACTGCGCAATGCCGCGAATGATGAGACTGCCCAAACCGCCGGCACCGATGTAGGCCGCGATGGCTGCGATGCCGATGTTGATGACGGTCGCCATCCTCACGCCCGCCATGATCAGCGGAACCGCAATCGGCAGTTCAACCTTGCGCAATCGTTGCCCGGTAGACATGCCCATCCCGATCGCCGCTTCGCGCAATGCCGGATCGATGTTGGAGATCGCGGTGGTGGTGTTTCGGATGATGGGCAATTGGGAGTAGAGAAACAGCGCAATGACCGCCGGTACGACGCCGATCCCATAGCCAATCAGCGACAGGGCCGGAATCATCAGCCCGAACAGCGCGGCAGAAGGAATAGTCATCAGGACGGCAGCGAAGGCCAGGACCCAACGACGTGTTCTGGGGTGCTGAGAGATCGCGATCCCGACAGGCACGCCGGTCAGAATTGCCAAACCTACCGCTACCGCCACGATGAGAAGGTGTTGTCCGAGTAGCAGACTGATCAGCCCGACGTTTTCCAGAATGAAACTCAAGGTTTCCATGGTTGTTATGCCTTCTGTAGTCATTGTTATTTTTATCGGTCGCGTATCTGGAATTGAGCGCCGGATCTGTAAGAAACATTACCGCGCTACCGTAGGCCCTCTTAGATTCGAGTTCGACGATTTCTATCAAAAAAACGACGTCTCGTAGCAAATCAACGTGTGATGCAAAGCGTAGGGGCAATTGAAGACGGGAGTATGCGGGATCACCAAATGACCAAGGTTGGCCAGAGCGCACCACCTGCTCGCCCGAGTCATTAGCTTGCTACGGGATTTTGAGGAGAGGATTGGCTCAGATGTTTTTCAGGGGGTTAGCGTATGTTGATCCATGCTTTCAGTGACTGAAGTCAGAGTGAGCATCATCAAATTTCCGCCGCTCTTCACCGGGCGTACATCCCCAGATACGACGGTAAGCTGCACCCAGGTGTGACGCTGAGACGAACCCGCAGCTGTAGGCTATGGACGCAATGGGCTGGGAGCTCTCACGGAGCAACCGGCGTGCTTCGCTCAACCTGAGCTCTAGATAGAATTTCTTCGGCGTCATGCCGAAGTGCTGATGCCACAGCCGTTCAAGTTGGCGGTGGGACAGATTGCATCGGTCGGCGATTTCTTCGATGCCGACGATGTTCTCCAGATTGTCCTCCATGAAGGCGATGGCGGCCGTCAGCCTGCGATCGTGAATGCCGAACCGCCACTGAATCGACATCCGCTGATGCTCTTCCGGTGCCCTTATCCTGGCGTGCAGAAATTGCTCGGCGATGTTCGCCGCAAGCTGGTTACCGAAATCAAGCGCGATCTGCGCCAGCATAAGATCGATGGCCGCCGTCCCCCCGGCACACGTCCAACGGTTTCCATGATTGACGTACAGCTCCTTGGTGACTTCGATCGTGGGGAATTCCTCCGAAAACTGGCCGATGGACTCCCAGTGCAAGGTGCAGCGCTTACCTTCGAGTAGCCCGGCGCGGGCGAGGATGAACGTACCTGTGCTCAGTGCGCCTACGGTTATCCCGCGGGACGCTGCACGCTGCAGGAAGCGCAGCATTTTCGGTGGTTTCTGACGCTCGATATCCAGGCTCGCCAGGACAAAAACACGATCCAGTTCCGGGGCCTGATCAACTGGTATGGTCTGGATCTCGATACCACTGCTGGAGCTGACCGGCCCACCCGTTTCCGTAAGCAGGCTCCACTCATAAAGCGCTTTGCCAGAAAGTCGATTGGCCGCGCGCAGAGGCTCGCTGGCACCTGCCAGGGCCATCATGGAGAACTGAGGGAGAATGAGCAGCCCAATTCGCTTGGTTGTGGAGCTATTCACAGACGTCGCTGATTCACTGGGGGCTGTCATCGCCGGGTCCTTGTCATGGTTGGTTCCAGCAGTTCAAGTGAACAGCTTAGGCCAGCCCGAGGGAGTGGCTTTGGACACACCATGTTAGGGGTTGGGCACGCATTCAGCCAGATTGAATCGTTGAGACAGTGAACGAGCCATGCCGAAGCGTTACAACCGATCAGAATGACGGGAGGAATACACCCCACGATGCAAAAAAACGCTGCGAGTCCTCGACGCCCGAGGTCTCGCAGGAGAGTGACGAGCGGATCAGCCGCGCGCGCGGATAGCTTCGTCGATGCTCTGGATCATCGACTCGAACACAGGGCTGTCGACCTGATTCTGCTGGCCGTGTTGCATGTGCGAAATGATCAGCGCGTTCGGGCCGGCATCGCCCGGATAGTTCTGATGCAGACGCACAGACTCCGACGGCATGTGCAAGGTGTTGTCGGCGCCGTGGATGATCAGCGCAGGCGGGAAGCCTTTGGCACCCTCGATGGACTGCTCAGGGTCATACGCCACATAGGACTTGTAGGACTTCGCCGTCACGTAGGTGCAGCCCGGCCAACGGTCCGCTCCGCCTGCTTCAGTGTAGCCACCCAGTTGCTGATCAACATAAGCCTGAGTTTCAGGGTCCAGCGGGTAGTAACCGAGACGAGTCGCATCAGTGCCGGTGTCGAATGGAGGGATCGGCGCGTCATCCGCGAGTTGCAGGATGGCCGCGTCAGCTGCTGCCTGATCAGCTCGCAAGGATTGCAGTTTACGGATGTTGGTATAGCTCATGGGTACCCAGAAGCGGATCTGCTCACCGCCGGCCGCAGCCAGTTCAGCCACTGCACCGAGGCTTGCCACCGAGCCCATCGCCCAGGATGCGACCACCGGCATCTCACCGAAATTCTCGCGCGCCCATTCAACGGCACCGAGCACTTCATCTTTCTGGTCTTCTAGGATGACGTTGGTGATGACCTTGTCACCTGACTCGAGGGTATTTCGGATGTGCTTGTTGGAAAAAAAGCCGGCCACGTCGTAGGTCAAGACGCGATACCCCAGACCTGCCAGGGCGCGACCGAATAGTTGGCCGTACATCGTGACCCCGCCGGTGAAGCCGGAGTTGAAGATGACCGGTGGCAGTTTTTGCGACGCGGCGTCGAGTTGTTCTGGCTGAAAAACAGTGCCTTTGAGGCTCAGGGTTTCATCGCCATACTTGACGGTGAAGTTGATGTCTTTTGTTGTAATGTTCGTCATCGCTAGATATCTCGAAGTGGGAGCGTGGGCGGAGATCAACTTACCAATTGGCCAGATGCTCCTCGCAGAAGTTGGCCAACAGGAATTCGGGTTTCTTTAGAAACATGATTTGCAACGGCATCAACAAAGTTGAAGGCCTTGCTCAAATCAAAAAGATCGGAATACGGCACACCCTGGTTGTCAGTACCGACATGAGGTGCATCGGTGGCGCTCAGAAGAATCTTTCCCGCGCCAACCGCGCGAACAATCTGCGTCACGAAACGAGCGGTTTCCTCGGGGTGAACTGAAGTGCGATAGCCGGGACCTTTGAACCACACGTTGCCTCGCTCTCTCGCTTCAGCGAGTAGCGCGGTATAAGCGGGTTCAGTAATGTCACGCTCGCAGTGACAGGTGCCTAGATGATCGATGATGACCCGTACATCGCGAGGGATCTGGCGCAATACGCGCAGATTCGTCTCGGCTTCCTTCGCGTAAATGTGCAGATGCTGGTGCGGGAACAGGCGGGCATAAAATGCCGACCATTGCCCATCACTGAACCGCGTATCAGAAACCGTTTCAGGTCTTGCATCATGCAGCACGATTCGAGCGCCAATCACCTGCGGGTGCGAGAGACGCTGCAGAGTGGCATAAGCAGGCTCCGCCTTGATCGTGCCCACCAGTTCGACCCCCCCATAGCGCTGCGGGTCTACTGCCTGGAGTTTCTTGAGTTCCTCAAAGGAAGCGAACACGTTTTCTGAATCCGGCAGGATACTTAGATGAACATTATTGATGAGCGTCGGTGCAACTCCGGCATCTATCAACCTATCCAAATAAGCAGTCAGCGGATGCGGCTCAGGTAACGTATAAGGTAACGAGCCGGCCACCCGACGAAGATCTTCCGAAGTATAAAAATGAACGTGGCAATCTATTCTTTTGGTCGACGGCAGCATGATTATTGTTTCCTGCTTCTGTGCGAAAACAATAATCTCCGTCAGCGCTTCGTCGCTCCCGCCAACTCGACGTGTAGTATCAAAATTTCGCCATCAAGGATTTTATGAACGAGATTTCAGGAATAACCGCTCGGATTTGCATCGCCGAGTAAGCTCTTGTGCAGCGATGCTGCCCTGTCTGGCGGATTTGGAAGTCGCGAACGATGATTCGGTCATCTAATGGGTAAAGCGCTACGTTCGGTTAATGGCGAAATTTTGTTGTCTGTCTAGTCCTGAAATAGGTTTACACCTGTTTCAGTCTCAAAACGCCCGATGCACCGCATCGGGCGTTTTGTATTTCAAGGCCAGATGTGGCCGCTCCGCGTTGTAGATCAGCACTGATTCATCAAC
>NZ_JAHUWS010000018.1:0-85100 GCF_019218965.1 Pseudomonas sp. PDM31
GCCCGCGGCGCTCTCTGGTTTTTCGCGAGCGTGCTCGCTCCTACAATTGACCGTGTTGGACTGTAGGAGCGAGCACGCTCGCGATGGACGTGAACGATGACGCGGGTTTCCTGAATGCCCGCGGCGCCCTCTGGTTTTTCGCGAGCGTGCTCGCTCCTACAATTGGCCGTGTTGGACTGTAGGAGCGAGCATGCTCCGGGCGGCGTTCCGACGATGGACGTGAACGATGACGCGGGCATCCTGAATGCCCGCGGCGCTCTCTGGTTTTTCGCGAGCATGCTCGCTCCTACAGGGGGGCGGTCAGGCACAAATCGCCGGAGCGTCGCTCCCACAGGGATGATGTTTGTTCATATGTTTTTGTGGCGCTTGCGCACCAGCTTCATCACCACCACAAAAAACACCGGCACAAACACCACCGCCAGGGTCGCACTGATCATCCCGCCAATCACCCCGGTGCCAATGGCTTGCTGACTCGCCGAGCTGGCGCCGGTGGCGATCGCCAATGGCACCACACCGAGGATGAACGCCAGGGAGGTCATGACAATCGGCCGCAAGCGCAGGCGCGCCGCTTGCAGGGTCGCATCGATCAGGTCGTGGCCATCGTCATACAGGCTCTTGGCGAACTCGATGATCAGGATCGCGTTCTTCGCCGACAGGCCGATGATGGTGATCAGCCCGACCTTGAAGAACACATCGTTGGGCATCCCGCGCAGGGTCACGGCCAGTACCGCGCCGAGAACACCCAGCGGCACCACCAGCAGCACCGAAGTCGGGATCGACCAGCTCTCGTACAACGCCGCCAGGCACAGGAACACGATCAGCAATGACAACCCAAGCAGGATCGGCGCCTGGCTGCCGGACAAACGTTCCTGCAGCGACAGGCCGGTCCACTCCTGGCCCAGTCCCGCCGGCCCCTGCGCCACCAGGCGCTCGACCTCGGCCATGGCTTCGCCGGTGCTGTGGCCGAGTGTGGGCTCACCAGAAATGGCAATCGCCGGGTAGCCGTTGTAGCGGGTCAGCTGCGCCGGACCCAAGGTCCATTTGGCCTGGACGAACGCCGACAGCGGCACCATGTTGCCGTTGTTATTGCGCACATGCATTTTCAGCAGATCCGCCACCTGACTGCGCTGGTCGCCCTCGGCCTGCACGACCACCCGTTGCATCCGGCCCTGATTGGGGAAGTCGTTGATATAGGCCGAGCCGACGGCCGTGGACAGCACGTTGCCGATGTCGGCAAAGGACACGCCCAAGGCGTTGGCCTGCTTGCGGTCGACGATCAGATGCACCTGCGGCGCTTCGGCCAGGGCGCTTTCGCGCACGTTCATCAGGATCGGGCTTTTTTCGGCGGCCGCCAGAAATTCCGTGCGCGCCTGCATCAGCGCATCGTGACCGAGACCGCCGCGGTCTTGCAGGCGGAACTCGAAACCGCTGGACGTGCCCAGGCCATCTACCGGGGGCGGCAGCACGGCGAACGACACCGCGTCCTTGATCTGGCTGAGGGCAATGTTGGCCCGGTCGGCAATCGAGGCGGCCGAATCGTCGCTGCCGCGCTCGGACCAGTCTTTCAAGGTGGTGAACGCCAGCGCCGCGTTCTGGCCGCTGCCGGAGAAGCTGAAACCGAGGATCACCGTACTGTCGCCGACGCCCGGTTCAGTGGCGTTGTGCGCTTCGATTTGTTCTACCACCTGCACCGTGCGGTTTTTGCTCGCGCCGGGCGGCAACTGAATGTCGGTGATGGTGTAGCCCTGGTCTTCCACCGGCAGGAACGAGGAGGGCAGGCGACTGAAGCAGATAACCAGTCCCGCCAACAGCACGCCATAGATCAACAGGTAGCGCCCGGTGCGTTTCAACGCATAGGCGACCCAGCCCTGATAGCGCTCGGTCAGTCGCTCGAAACGACGGTTGAACCAGCCGAAGAACCCGGTCCGTTCGTGGTGTTCACCTTTGGCGATCGGCTTGAGTAGCGTGGCGCACAGCGCTGGGGTCAAGGTCAGGGCGAGGAAGGCCGAGAACAGGATCGAGGTGGCCATCGACAGGGAGAACTGCTGGTAGATCACCCCGACCGAGCCCGGCATGAACGCCATCGGAATGAACACCGCCACCAGCACCAGGGTGATGCCGATGATCGCCCCGGTGATCTGGGTCATGGCTTTGCGCGTCGCTTCCTTGGGCGACAGGCCCTCTGTGGCCATGATGCGTTCGACGTTCTCCACCACCACAATCGCGTCGTCGACCAGAATGCCGATGGCCAGCACCATGCCGAACATGGTCAGCACGTTGATCGAGAAACCCAGGGCGAGCATGGTCGCAAAAGTGCCCATCAACGCCACCGGCACCACCAGGGTCGGGATCAAGGTATAGCGGATGTTTTGCAGGAACAGGAACATCACCGCGAACACCAGCAACATCGCCTCGCCGAGGGTGTAGACCACTTTGGTGATCGAGACTTTCACGAAGGGCGAGGTGTCGTACGGAATCTTGTACTCGACGTTCACCGGAAAGTAGCGCGCCAGCTCATCCATCTTCGCCCGCACCAGGGTAGCGGTGTTCAGGGCGTTGGCGCCGGGTGCCAATTGCACGCCGACGGCGGTCGACGGTTTGCCATTGAGCCGAGTGGAAAACTGGTAGTCCTGGCTGCCGATCTCGACCCGTGCCACATCACCGATGCGCACTGTGGAGCCGTCGGGACTGGCTTTGAGCACGATGTCGGCGAACTCTTCGGGCGTCGACAGCTGTCCCTTGACCAGCACGGTAGCGGTGATTTCCTGGGTGCTGCGGGTTGGCAAGTCGCCCATGCTGCCGGCCGCTACCTGGGCGTTTTGCGCCACGATGGCGGCGTTGACGTCGGCCGGGGTCAGGTTGAAGCCGATCAGTTTTTGCGGGTCGATCCACACCCGCATGGCCCGTTCGGAACCGTACAACTGAGCCTTGCCGACGCCGTCCAGACGCTTGATTTCGTTCATCACGTTGCGCGCCAGGTAATCGCTGAGCGCCACGTCGTCGAGCTTGCCGTCACTGGAGGTCAGGGTGATCAGCAATAGAAACCCGGACGAGACTTTCTCCACCTGCAAGCCTTGCTGGATGACCGCTTGCGGCAGGCGCGACTCCACGGCCTTGAGGCGGTTCTGCACATCCACCTGGGCCAGTTCCGGGTTGGTGCCCGGTTTAAAGGTGGCCTTGATGGTGGCGCTGCCGAGGCTGCTCTGGGATTCGAAATACAACAGATGATCGGCGCCGTTGAGCTCTTCCTCGATCAGGCTGACCACGCTCTCGTCCACCGTTTGCGCCGAGGCGCCCGGGTACACGGCATAGATTTCGATCTGCGGTGGTGCGACATCGGGGTATTGCGCCACCGGCAATTGTGGAATGGCCAATGCACCGGCCAGCAGGATGAACAGGGCCACCACCCAGGCGAACACCGGGCGGTCGATAAAGAACTGCGGCATAAACAAGCGTCCTGCTTACTGACCAGAAACCTGGGCAAGGGGAAGAGGGGTGTCGTCGATCTGCACTTTCTCGCCGGGGCGTGCGTGTTGCAGGCCTTCGATGACGATGCGGTCACCCGGCTTGAGGCCGCCGGTGACGATCCAGCGATTGTTCTGCACGGCGCCTAGTTCAACCGGCTGCAGGCCGACCCGTTGTTCGTCGTCCAGCAGCAGCACCTGGGCGACACCGGCGCTGTCGCGCTGGATGGCCCGCTGCGGCACGCTGATGCCTTGCTGGTTGACCGCCTGCTCCAGGCGCACACGCACGAAACTGCCGGGCAGCAGGTCGAGATCCGGGTTGGGAAACTCGCTGCGCAGGATGATCTGGCCGGTGCCCGGGTCGACACTGATATCGCTGAACAGCAACTTGCCCGGCAGCGGATAGAGGCTGCCGTCGTCCTGGATCAACGTGGCCTTGAGCTGAGCCTGGCCAACCTGCTGCAACTGGCCGGAACGGAACGCGCGGCGCAGTTCGTTGAGCTCGCGGGTTGATTGGGTCAGGTCGGCGTGAATGGGATTGAGTTGCTGGATCAGCGCCAGCGGCGTGCTTTCGTTCTGACCTACCAGCGCGCCTTCGGTGACCAGGGCGCGACCGATGCGCCCGGAAATCGGTGCGGTGACGGTGGCGTAGCCCAGGTTGAGTTTCGCCCGCTCCACGGCGGCTTTGCTGGCGGCGACGTCGGCGGCGGTTTGGCGCACGGTGGCCCGGGCGTTGTCGTAATCCTGGCCGCTGATGGCTTTGTCATCGATCAACTGGGCATAGCGTTGTTCCTGCAAGCTGGCCTGATAGGCATTGGCCTCGGCTTTGCGCAGCACCGCTTCGGCGCTTTGCAAATCTGCTTTGAATGGCGCCGGGTCGATACGGAACAGCACATCACCTTGTTTCACGTCACTGCCTTCGCGGAAGGCCCGCTGCAAGACCACGCCGGCCACCCGTGCGCGCACTTCGGCAATGCGCGGCGCGGCTATCCGCCCGCTCAGTTCGGTGCTGATGGTCAATGGCCGGGCTTCGATGGTTTCGATGCGCACGGTGGCCAGTGGCGCCTGTTCTTCGGCGTTCGAGGACTTGTCACACGCGGCCAGCGGCAACACCAGTGCAATCAGACCGAGCCTGGCAAGCAGATTTTTCGACATTTCATACCCCAATAAAGACCCCAGCATGCTACCGGGCGTCGGCGAGAGTAGCGGTGAAGCATTGTTGGTGCTGTGTGAAATTGTGTAAGGGTTTTACTCAGGTGTGGGCGGGGGCGTATATCCTGCACTTCTTGAATTCAATTGTGACTGTGAGGCCGCCTTCGCGGGCAAGCCCGCTCCCACAGTGGATATGTGGCGTTCACACAATCCCTGTGGGAGCGGGCTTGCCCGCGAAGGGGCCGGTACAGGCACCCCCGCACCTTTTGGAACACCCCATGCCCAACATCCTCCTGGTCGAAGACGACGCCGCCCTCGCCGAACTGATTGCCAGCTACCTGGAACGCAACGGTTATTCCGTCAGCGTGATCGGCCGTGGCGACCCTGTGCGCGAACGTGCCCGACTCACCCCGCCGGACCTGGTGATCCTCGATCTGATGCTGCCCGGCCTCGACGGCCTGCAAGTCTGCCGCCTGCTGCGCGCCGACTCGGCGACGCTGCCGATCCTGATGCTCACCGCCCGGGACGACAGTCACGATCAAGTGCTGGGCCTGGAAATGGGCGCCGACGACTACGTCACCAAACCCTGCGAGCCGCGGGTATTGCTGGCCCGGGTGCGGACCCTGTTGCGCCGCAGCAGCCTCAGCGAACCGCAGACCGTCAACGACCGTCTCCTGATCGGCAACCTGTGTATCGATCTGTCCGAGCGTACCGTGACCTGGCGTGAGCAACTGGTGGAACTGTCCAGCGGTGAATACAACCTGTTGGTGGTACTGGCCCGGCATGCCGGCGAAGTGTTGAGCCGTGACCAGATTCTGCAACGCCTGCGCGGCATCGAATTCAATGGCACTGACCGTTCGGTGGACGTAGCGATCTCCAAGCTGCGACGCAAATTCGACGACCATGCCGGCGAAGCTCGCAAGATCAAGACCGTGTGGGGGCGGGGCTACCTGTTCAGCCGATCCGAGTGGGAATGTTGAGCCGATGTTCAGAATCCTCTTTCGCCTGTACCTGGTGACGATCGTCTCGTTCAGCGCCGCGATTTACCTGGTACCGGACATTGTGGTCAGGGTGTTCCAGGAGCGCTTTGTCACCTACAACCTCGATTATTCCCGTGGTTTGCAAACCCTGATCGTCAAACAGTTTCACGGGGTTCCCGCAGAACAATGGCCAGCCCTGGCAGCGCAAATGGACGCGGAATTCCAGCCGCTGCACATCGTGCTCAGCCGCAATGACGACGCCGGTTTGACCGCCGACGAGCGCCAGCGCCTGCAGCGCGGCGAGAACGTCGTACGTGTCGGCGACTGGGGCTGGCGCACCCTGGCGGTGGCGCCGCTCAACGACACCACTGTGGTGCAAATGGTGGTGCCGCCAGACCCGATGGACGTCAACCTGTTGTACTGGAGCATCAACGTGCTGATTGGCGCGACCATGCTCGCCTGCCTGTTGCTGTGGTTGCGTCCGCACTGGCGCGACCTGGAACGACTCAAAAGCACCGCCGAGCGCTTCGGCAAGGGCCACTTGAGCGAGCGCACGCAGATCTCTCCAAACTCCAGTATTGGTAGCCTGGCTGCGGTTTTCGATACCATGGCCGGCGACATCGAAAACCTGCTCAATCAGCAGCGCGACCTGCTCAATGCGGTGTCCCATGAATTGCGCACGCCCTTGACCCGGCTGGATTTCGGCCTGGCGCTGGCGCTGTCCGACGATATGCCGGCCGCCAGCCGTAAGCGCCTGCAAGGCCTGGTCGCGCACATCCGCGAACTCGACGAGTTGGTGCTGGAGTTGTTGTCCTACAGCCGCCTGCAAAATCCGGTGCGCCTGCCCGAGCAGGTCGAGGTGTCGCTGGACGAATTCATCGACAGCATCCTGGGCAGCGTCGACGAAGAATTGCAATCGCCGCAAATCGTCATCGACGTGTTGCTGCACGGCCAGCTGGAGCGCTTCAGCCTCGACCCGCGCCTGACGGCCCGGGCCCTGCAGAACCTGCTGCGCAATGCCATGCGCTACTGCGAGAAGCGCATTCAGATCGGCGTACAGGTCAATGCCGAGGGCTGCGAGATCTGGGTCGACGACGACGGCATCGGTATTCCCGACGACGAACGCGAACGGATTTTCGAGCCGTTCTATCGGCTCGATCGCAGTCGGGATCGGGCCACTGGCGGGTTTGGTCTGGGGTTGGCGATCAGTCGCCGGGCGCTGGAAACCCAGGGCGGAACGCTGACGGTGGAAGCCTCGCCCTTGGGAGGGGCGAGGTTTCGGTTGTGGTTGCCGATGCCGGGGTGAGTGTGGGTCTACTTCTTACGAATTCTTACGAAACGGGATTGGTCCTCGAATATCCTCACGTGCTGCCACGACGGTGTTGTGGCCTGGTAGGCTGGAAAGAGTATTTGTTGAGTTTGGTGCTGGTGCTGGAGGGGCTGATGGCGTGAAGTTGCCTGCAGATGTTTGTGCTTTGCTGGGTAGAGGGTTTGTAGGTGCTGTAGGTGTAGTTGTAACTGCTGTAGTTGTAGTTGTAGTTGTAGTTGTAGTTGTAGGTGTAGGTGTAGGTGTAGCTGTAGCTGCTGTAGCTGTAGAACGGCTGGTGACAGGAGGTCTTACAGGGATTGGTGCACTGCTGGCACCTGTACTATTTGCAGATCGTCCACCCATCGGTTGCAACGGGATGGAGTTGCGACGAATCGGTCGAGGCCCCCTCCCAATATACCTTCCTAGCGATCCTGCAGCAGATATTGTACCCACCGTGAGATAAATGGCTGCTACGGCAGCGAAGGTTTTAGAAACGAACTTATCTTCAATGAAATAGGCAGCTACACCATGAGCTGCACCGCCGGCGAACATAATCATTGAATAAAAAGACAAAAACGTCATATGCCCTGTCGGATCACTTCGATTCACCGGATTCCCCTTGCAGTACGCATACGCATTCAACCCACCCTCCCCAAACGGACTCCAGCTGTCCGGGCTGTTGAAGCGCTTCAACAAAGGGTTGTACTGCCGATAACCTTGACCGAGGGGATAATGCCCGGTCACCGGGTCTGGTCGCTCACCATTGAAAGCGAGCAGGCTGCGTAATCCTTTTTCCGCGGGGTGATGGCCGTAGGCGGCATAGGCAACAGGATGGGATTGAGCGGTATCCAGCGCATTGATTACCGAACGTTGCGGGTCGGTAGCCAGCAGGGTGGTGTCGGTGCTGGTACCCTCACGCTGCGCTTGGGCCAGCAGATGGTCGTCGTGCTGGATGATGCTGCGCTGCACGGCACCTTGAATTTCACTGGCCAGGCGGCTGTTGCAGTAGAAGCGCCGGATAGCGGATTGCGCGGCAGTTGTGCTGTCGACCAGACGGTCCAGCGCATCATACCGGTGGTGACACAATAGGGAATGCTGAGTAGAGGGAGGCATTGCTAGAGCTCCAAGTGGATTTTCGGATAACCGATTTCAAGCGTCCTCCCTTTTCTTGATCTTGCCCACTATCAGAACTGCTAGGGTCCGCGCGGAAACAGCCGTACGTCCACGCTTGAGGCATGGTTGTCTGACCGTTGGGCAAACACTCGCTCATTTGTCTCACTACCGGAAAACCAACTCGGCAAGACGGCGAGCGTCGAAAAATGTCCGTTGCATCTGTCAGGTCTGACAGTAGCCAGGAGCAAAGATTGAGCGTTTCATTAGCGCTGGCCTTCACTGGCTTCAGGGCTGTCAGAATGTGACGGCGATGCAGGAGCATGGACATGGATGCGCCCCTTACAAAAACAACCGGGCTGGGCACCATCGACGCGATCAGACCCGTCAGGGTCGAGGCAACGTCGACTCTCTACGCCATGGTCATCCCCGATGACGGTGGTGGTTCGCGGCTGGCGATCCGCATCGGGCCCAAGACGATGGCCAAAGGCAGTGAAGCTTTTGTGGTTGGCGACAAGGTGAGATTTACCTTGCTGGCAGGTGAGTTTCCCAAGGCCCGGGACCTGATGAAACTTCAAGATTAAAGTGGGGAGCGTTGTCAGGCGCTGAGGCGGCTGCGCAACAGTTGCGCCATTTCCGTCAGATCCGACGTCGGGTTACGTCCAATCAACATCCAGGCATGTTCCATATCGGCCCAATACACGATATTGAGCCCGCGTCGCTGCTCTTCGGTGGGGGCCTGTCTGCCGCTGTTAGAGCGGATGATGCACAACGCCATGGGGCCATGGACCGGGTCCAGATAAGTGATCTGGGCAATGGGTACGCCGTCGTATTCAAGAATTTGCGCGCGCTTGAATTCGGCGCCTGGCAGAAGCAGTTTGGCCGGCGCGAGATCGAGGCCCAGGCGTGCATCGAGGATTCTCAGTTGTGCGTGCCGGGCGGTTTCGTCGACAGGTAGATGGGCCAGGGTCTGCGGCACGTAAAGTGCCATGTAGTCGGCCACCAGTTCTCGCCAGTTGTCTTTCTCCCGGGTCAGTTGCCACCCCAGGAACAAGCGATCGGCCAGCACACCACTGACCACCAGCCCGGCGGCTGCGGCGAGGAACCAGCGGCGGCTGTACGCGGGACGGGCAGGGGGCGGCAAGGTGTCGAGCATCGCTTGCAGGCGTGCCACCGGGGCCTGACGCGCCAGTTCATCGTAGGCGTCCTTGAACGGCAGGCTACTGCGATCGAGCCATTGCAGGCGCAAGCTCAACATCGGGTCGGCGGCGATGGCCGAGTCAATGCGCTCGCGCTGTTCGGTGTCGAGCTGGTTGTCCAGGTAGGCCACCAGTTGCTCGTCCGAGGGTGTCGCGTTCATCGACGTTCTCCGTTGGTGGGGTTGCGCACCGCGTGTAGCGGCGGATATTCGGCCAGCTTCGTCCGGGCGGTGGCCAGGCGACTCATGACCGTGCCAATCGGCACTTGCAGCACTTCGGCGACTTCGCGGTAGGACAGGCCTTCGACGTAGGCCAGGAATACCGTTTCGCGCTGGGCTTCGGGCAGCGCATCGACGCGGCGGATCACCTGCGCGGCGAGCACATGGGTTTGCGCCGCGTATTCGCCATCGAACGACAATGCCTCATCAGCGTCGACCGTGCCCTGGCCAAGTCGCACCCGCCGGGCGCGGACTTCATTGAGCCAGATCGAATGCAGAATGCTCAGCAGCCAGCGGTCCATGCGCGTGCCCGACACGAACTGCCCGGCCCGTTCCAGTGCGCGCACGCAGGTCGCCTGCACCAGGTCATCGGCAACATGCCGTTGCCGGGACAGCAGCAGGCCGTAGCGCCACAAACGCCCCAAGTGCTGATTGAGTTCTGCTCGTATGGCCTGATCGCTGGCGATGTAGACCTCCGTCCGCTCGGGGAGTCAGGTTTTCGATGAATCGTTGATGGCTTCGGCCAGGTCCTGGTATTCCTCACAACGGGTATCGCCGCAGATGGCTTTGATCTGCTGCAACTGTTCCTGCGCCAGGTCCAGGCGGCCTTTGATGACATAAGCCTCACCGAGGTATTCGCGCACTTGCGCGTACTGCGGGTCGAGCTTGACCGATTGCAGGTAGTAGCCGATGCCCTCGTCGGTACGCCCCAGTTTACGCGTAGCGTAGCCGCGATAGTTGAGGGCTTTGGCAGTGTTCGGGTTCTTCAGGGTGTCGAGCAGGGCCAGGGCTTCTTCGTAGCGACCGTCTTTGGCCAGTTGCCAGGCATAGTGGGTGCGGTCTTCATCCGGCACCAGGCTGCTGGTTTGCCTGACGCATTTCTGTGCCCGGGAGTCGAAGACCTGGCCTTTGGGGCAGTTGGGTCTGGCCGGTGCCTCGTCGTCTTCACCGCCACCACCATTGGCCAGCGCCAGGGAGCCGGACAAGGCGACGGCCAGGAACAGCGAGGTAGCCAATGCAGCGAAACGGAAGTTCATGGGCAAAGCTCCACAGGTGAATACGTTTCAGATCGGGTCGCGCCCCGGCAACATGCAGCGCAAGATTGAGACATCAAGCAGGCTGGAAAAGTGAAAGACCATGGCCCAGCGTAGATCTTCATCGGTCATGAAAGATGAACACCGCACAATGGATAATTATTCATTCGTTCTGGTGTTGTTTTAAGGAAAGTTCACATCGCAGCGTTACACCATTATCAGCGTTCAGCAGCGTCATTGCCGGTGATGCCCTCTTCGCGAGCAAGCCCGCTCCCACATTGGATCTTCAGTAGCCACAGATTTTGTGTCTTGCGTAAATCCCCTGTGGGGGCAGGCTTGCTCGCGAAGGGGCCGGGAGTCGCTGCAAAGCTGTTGAGTGTGCCGGGTAATCAACCCAACAAGCGCACCGGCGAGCCCGCCGCCCAGGCCTGGATATCCTCGATCATCTGCGAGAAGAACAACTGATAGTTCTGCTGGCTGACATAGCCGATATGCGGCGTGGCCAGCACGTTGTCCAGGGTGCGGAACGGGTGATTCGCGGGCAAGGGCTCATGCTCGAAGACATCCAGCGCCGCGCCGGCCAGCCGCTGTTTTTGCAGGGCCTTGATCAGCGCCGCCTCATCGACAATCGGCCCGCGAGCGGTGTTCACCAGCAGCGCCGTGGGTTTCATCCAGCCCAGGGCCTGAGCATCGACCAGACCCCGGCTGCGCTCGCTGAGTACCAGATGCACCGACAGTACGTCGGCCTGTTCGAACAGTTCCTGCTTGCTGACGCAGGTTACGCCGACCTGCGCCGCGCGTTCTGCCGTGAGGTTTTCGCTCCAGGCGATCACCCGCATGCCGAACACCTGACCGAATTGCGCAACACGTTGGCCAATACTGCCAAGACCGAGTATCGCCAGGGTCTTGCCGTGCAGGTCGCCACCCAGTCCTTGCTGCCAGCGGCCGGCGCGCAAGGCATTGGCTTCGACCAACAGATTGCGAGTTGCCGCCATGATCAGGGCCCAGGTCAATTCCGGCGCGGCATGTTTGTAGCTGTCGCTGCCACTGACCTCAATACCCAGTGCAGCAGCAGACTTGAGGTCGAGGGCGGCGTTGCGCATGCCGCCGGTCACCAGCAACTTGAGCTTGGGCAGACGTCGCAACAGGTCTTCATCGAAACGGGTGCGCTCACGCATCACGCAGATCACTTCAAACTCCCCGAGGCGCCGGGCCAGGCTTTCGTTGTCGACAGGGTAGTCGTGGAGAAAGCTCACCTGGCCGATGGCGTCCAGCACTGACCAGTCCACCACTCCCCGGGCCACATCCTGCCAATCATCCAGCACGGCAATCTGCACAGTCATCAGCGTTACCTCACTCCGGCACGGGGTTGGTTTTGCTCAGCCAGGCCAGCAAGGCCTGATGGAACTGCTCCGGCTCTTCCATCTGCGGCGCATGGCCCATGCCGGGGAACTCGACCAGGGTCGACTGCGGAATCAGTTTGGCCACTTGTTTGCCGAGCACGTCGTAATGCCCCAGCTTCGCCTTGACTTCTGGCGAGGCAATGTCGCTGCCGATGGCGGTAGTGTCGGAGGTGCCGATCAACAACAGGGTCGGCATTTTCAGGTTGGGGAATTCGTAGTACACCGGTTGAGTGAAAATCATGTCGTAGATCAACGCCGAATTCCACGCCACTTGCGTATGCCCCGGGCCTTTGTTCAGGCCGGCGAGCATGTCCACCCAGCGATCGAATTCCGGCTTCCAGCGGCCACCATAATAGGTGTTGCGTTCATAAGTGCGGATGCCGTCGGCGCTGAGCTTGAGTTCGCGCTCGTACCATTGATCCACGGTGCGGTAGGGCACACCGAGGGCTTTCCAGTCTTCGAGGCCAATGGGGTTGACCAGGGCCAGTTGCTCGACCTGTTCGGGAAACAGCAGAGCATAGCGGGTGGCGAGCATGCCACCGGTGGAATGCCCCAACAGGGTTGCTTTCTGGATGCCCAGGGCCTTGAGCAATTGCTGGGTGTTGTTCGCCAGTTGCTGGAAGCTGTATTGGTAGTGCTGCGGTTTGCTGGAGGTGCAGAAGCCGATCTGGTCCGGAGCGATGACCCGGTAGCCGGCATCGCTCAGGGCTTTGATCGAACTGTCCCAGGTGGCGCCGCAGAAATTCTTGCCGTGCATCAATACCACGCTGCGACCATTGGCCTTGCCGTGGGCCGCGACGTCCATGTAGCCCATCTGCAAAGACTGGCCCTGGGATTCAAGGGCGAAATGCTTGAGCGTGTAGGGGTACTCGAAACCTTGCAGTTCGGGGCCATATTCCGGCCCTTCGGCATGGGCGACGACGGGCAACGCAGCGCTCAGAAAGAGCCCGGGCAACCAGCGGGAAAAGAAAAGCGACATGGGTGAACTCCATAGAACGTCCGCCGATTCTGGATCGGCACGATTAGGGCGACATTAATCACAGGCAATCGCCAACCCTATTGGTTCAACCCATCCAGCCCAGCGTTGCCAGGGCCAGTACCCCATAGCGGGCGCCTTTGGCTACTGTCACGATCAACAGAAAACGCCCCAACGGCTCGCGCATCACCCCGGCCACCAGGGTCAGCGGGTCGCCGATGATCGGCAGCCAGCTCAGCAGCAACGACCAGTGGCCGTAGCGCTGATAATGAGTCCGCGCCTTTTCCAGATGTGCCGGGCTGACCGGGAACCAGCGGCGCTCGCGAAACCGTTCGATGCCGCGCCCCAGCCACCAGTTAAGCAGCGAACCCAGGACGTTGCCCAATGTCGCCACGCTCAGCAATGCCCAGAGCCAGTAGTGATCGCTGAGCAACAACCCCACCAGCAGTGCTTCGGACTGCAACGGCAACAGCGTCGCCGCACCGAACGCGGCGAAGAACAGCCCGATGTATGCCCCCGACATCAATGGGCGGGGTAGTCCGCTATCACCGTGTCAGTGCCGTCCTTTTTCAGGCCGATAACCTGATAGGCATCGCTTTTGCCGTCCATTTCCATGCCGGGCGAACCCATGGGCATGCCGGGAGCGGCGACACCCAGCAGATCATCGCGCTTGCTCAATGCCTTGACCTGATCGGCCGGCACATGACCCTCGACGAACTTGCCGTTGATCAATGCGGTGTGGCAGGACGACAGACGCGGCGGCACACCGTGCTGTTGCTTGAATTCGCTCATGTTGGTTTCGACGTGGTCCTGGACCTTGAAGCCATTGTCTTGCAGGTGGGTGATCCACTTTTTGCAGCAGCCACAATTGGCGTCGCGGTGCACTTCGATCGGAATCAGGTCGGCGGCCTGGGCCAGGGAGGAGATGAACAGGGCGCTCAGGGCGATCAGACGCAGGTGGGTTCGCATGGGAAGTGTCTCGTTGTGGCGGGCAAAAAAATGCATTCTGACCCGTTTTTCCGGTCAGGCATCGCAGGATTGTTTCGAATTGATACAAAGGCAGCGGCATTGATTATCGTAGATCAACGCTGTCAGCTGGATGAGGGGAAGATTACAAATCTGACAGCGGGGCTCTGACAGATTATCGATGCGGTAAAGCCAAAACGTGCCATCGGCTGTAACATGAGCGCCTTTTACAGCGCCCGTCCCGGGATAACGGCAGGCGCCGGGGCTGTGTGGTGAGGGAGCTTGTGTGGCGAGGGGGCCTGCCTGTGGCGAGGGGGCTTGCCTGTGGCGAGAGGGCTTGCCTGTGGCGAGAGGGCTTGCCTGTGGCGAGGGGGCTTGCCCCCGTTGGACTGCGCAGCAGTCCCATTTTTTTGGGGGGCCGCTTCGCAGCCCAGCGGGGGCAAGCCCCCTTGCCACAAAAGCACCTTATCCACTCAAACCCCATAGCTACTCAAACCCCATAGCTACTCAGGCCCCTAGCCAAATCAATGGCATGCCTGCAACACAGACCCGAACCATTTTCCAGCTTTTCAGGAACCCGCAATGACTCAGTCGCAACGTTTGAAATACTCGATTCTGATCTCCCTGGTGGTACTGGCGATCATGTTTGGCCTTTCCTGGTTGCAGAACACCGGCGTCATCAGCGAGAAACTGTTCCAGTACATCGCCATCGGCGTGGCGGTTATCGTGGTGGTCATCAATGGCATGATGCGCCGCAAGGTCAAGCCCTGAGCAGGGCCGGGCCTGATCAGTCCCGGTGCAGAATGGCGGAAGCCTGTGGATGCAGGCTGTAGCTCTTGTCCGGATTGAGGACAATCACGCCCTCACTGCACAGGCGCTTGAGCACTTCACGCACGCTTAAAAAGGACAGGGGAATATCCAGGTCCAGCAAGTGGCTGTGAACACCGCGCACGCCCAGGCTGCGGTCGCTTTCGGCGGCGCTGAGCAGGGCATCGATGACTTTCAGGCGAATCAGGCTGGTGCGCAGGCCAAAGCTCTTGAGCAGGCTTCGGATCCGCTCGTTGCCGTGGCGCTCGATACGCGGCTCGTATACGCCGACTTCCATGGAAGTACCCTTTGGCGCGTTGCTACCGTCCGTTGGCAGTTGCGAGTTGTACATTGCAAAACTCCTTTTTGAGAGCCAGGTCGGAAAAACGGGCGCTTGAATAGCTCTTGAATAAGTAGACGTATGAACGGCACCAATCATGAAGGCTCAAATGTAGAAATTTTGTAATCATTGCGTGATCAGTCTGTAAGCCGCTGCGCAAATGCGACTTTCAAACTGAGTTTTAGTCGTTGATTTCGTTCCTGAAGGGAAGCTCAGCGCGCAGTGTCGGTCGCCTTTTCGCAGACTTTTGCGGCATCGAGTTGATCACCAGATTGCCGTCCTGGTTGCGTGTCAGGTAGATCGGCAGCCGCCTGGGCAAGGACTTCACCAGGCCATTGATCTCTTTGATGTTGTAGATGCTACCGATATGGATCGATCCGCGGCTTATGTCCGCGCCAGCAAGAGTTTATCCAGATAGCGATTGATGGGCTCATCCTGATTCCCGGCATTCGAACCGTGACGGAAGTTGTCGAGAACATCCGTCACGGCAATTGCCCATCTACTCAGGCATCTATTCAGATTCAGGGTGTACTGACGTGCAACTGGCGTCCCAACTGGGTGATTAACCAGGTGACGCTGTCGGCGTTACCGAGCTGCACGGCCATCCGAATCAGGGGCTCGGCTGCGAAACGTGTGCGTGCTTCGCTCAGACTCGGTTTGCCGGTCAGTTTCAGAACCCGTTCCTTGGCTTCGTCGGTGTCCTCATAAGTGGTACTTCCCAAGTCCTCCCATTGGCCCAGGTCGGCGTTGTAGACCGCGAACAGTTCATTGAGGGGAGTGTGGCTCGACAGCGCTTTGCGTTGCAGATCGGACAGTGCCTTCTTTAAGTTTTTGGCCCGTTGTGGGGACGTTTCGATCAAGTCGTGAAAAGGCCTGCCAGAGTCGAGGTAAGCAATATCCGCGGTTTGGCAGGCAATGTGGGAAAGCTCATGGATAAGGGTGGCCGCCCGGGAGTGAGCCCTGATGGGAAAGGCGGCGTCCGTCATGTAGTTGCGGTAGTAGTCGAAGTTGGGGTGAAAGAATCGTTCCGTCAGATAGATGATCCGCTGCGGGTCCTTAGGCACGACAAATGCGTAGGTGTGATCTTCATCCGCGAGGACGCGGCCGACGGCAAATCGTTTCGACTTCGGCTTTCTGAGCGAGGGGTCGAGCAGGGCGGCAAACACATCACCGACGACTTTTTCCAGCGCGGTCACATGCGCAGGCAGCACGGCCGGTACATCAAGAAAGTCCATGATGAGCCGGTGAACCGGTGTCACCGTGTTCCCGGAAGTATTGAGCAATTGCAGATTGCGAAAGGCATTCCACGCATAGCTGGTCGCCAGGTCGAGGCCTTCATCGATCAAGCGCGCCTTGACTGGAAACAACCGGCGAATTTGCGGCATACCCTTGGCCTGGATGTTCATGCCCTCCCAGGCGGAGTAGGCTGAACTCCAACGGTTGATGATGCCCAGGCTTGGGATTTTTTCCAGGTCGAGGACCCATTGCTTCGATACATTCTGGCGCACGTAGGGCCCCAGGGGTTTCTTGCCGGCAATCCGCCAGCGCTCACCGTTTTTCTCCAGTGAATACACTTTGCCTTCAACGGGGGCATAGTTCTTTTTGTCGGTTGAATCGGTGTAAAGCCCGAGGCTCGTGTCCAGCATCAGGGAACCGAGATCAACCCCGGTGGATTCAAAACGCTGCAACTGCGTGCGTCCTGGCGCGGTGACGGCGATGTCCTTGTAGTTGAATCGCTTCTCTGGCGTTTTTATCTTGTCCTTTGCATCTTCTGCCTTTGTCTCTGTGTCGTCTTGCGCATCAGGCTCGCTCACCGCCGACGCCGGGGTTTGTTGTGCCTCCAGCGATTGGCGCAAGCTGGCGAGCTGCCCGACTCCGCTGATGAACTCCCTGATTGCGGCGCTCCACCGGTGGGTCTGCAAGTCTTCGGCGGACTGTTTGAACTCACGGAAACTCTGCCATACGGTGATCGGGTAGCGCAGTTTGCCGGTGAAAAACGATGTGGCCAGGTCGAGATCCTCGCCCAGCACCTGTTTGACGGTTTCCCATTGCTCCCGGGAATTGTTTTCGGACTGCAAGCCAAGGAACCGACTGATCAACCCGAGGTTGTCCTTGAGCAACCGCTGGAACAGGTTCGCCTTGACGGGAGTCGACGCCAGGCTGATGCCACCGGTTTGACCGGAGGTGGCGGCCAGCTTTTCCTTGCACAGTTCGCGCACCTGCGCCGGCACGCTGTTGAGCACCCAGTCGCGCAGTGCGCCATGGGTTTTCAGTTCGGTAATCAGTGCAGCTTCATTTTCGTACTCCCGGAGACTGTGCCTGGCGCTATAAGGCGCGAGCAGCACCTGTGGACCGGTCGCCTCGTCTTTGTCGCCGACCAGATAGACGCCTGGCACCGAAATAGTCTGCTGCTCCCTGATGCCTTTGAGCTCCAGCGGCCGAATTATCGCACTCGCCCCCTCGACGGCCGCTCGGGCAATGGCATCGGGCATGTCCATGACCTGCTTGATCAGGTCGAAACCGGTTTCACTCAGGCGTTCCTGGAGCTTTTCTGTGTGGGCGAAGTGCATCAGTTGCCATGGAAGTTGCGCGGCAAAGCGATTGCGTCGTTCGGTTGCGTCCGCGTTTGTCGTGGCAAACGCTGTGTCGAGGATGGCCTGCTGGTGCTGACCGAGCTTCAGATTGCGGATCAGGGTCTTGATGTAGTTTGCGTCCATCGCCTCAGGGATCTTTTTACCCTCATCCAGCGAGACGAGGGTGAAGCGCGCGGCGTCCAGTTCCTGGAGATGGTCCAGGGCAAAGTTCGTGAGGGTTTGCGCCTTTGCTGTCGAGGCCCCGCGTGCGCTGATCTGCAGTTCGATTTTGTCCGGGTCGAGGTCGAAGGTGTCAGCCTTGAGTTGTTTGTGCAGTTCATGATGCGCTGTGCGAGCCAGCGAGCGAACACCGCTGAGGTAGTCCTGGTCTTTGTCGACGTTACGCAGGTATTGCTCCAGCAACTCGGCATGCAGGATCTGGTCTTGAATCGACGCCTTGGCCAGCCAGGGCGGAGTGTTTTGCTGGGTGATCAGCGATTGGGCGATGTCTGTCGCGCGGCGCAGTCCGGTCTGGGGTTCGCGCAGCGCCACCAGTTTCAGCAAATCGGTGCGGGTTGCGACCGCTGATCGGGTGTCGGTGGCCAGTGCCTTGGTGACGCTGACCCGGTCCAGTTGCACAAAGGGCTTTTGCACATGCTCGAAAAGATGGTCGACCACCCGTTGCAGGGGGGCCAGGGTGTAGGACCGGCCCGGCAATCGCTCGCTGCGGCCGAGGTTTTCCAATAGTGTGAGGCGCTTATCGTGATCCTTCAGGCGTCCTTCGAGTTCGGCCAGCAAAGGAGCCAGGGAAGGGAAGGCTTCGAACCCCAAAGCCGGCGTCCACAGGATGGCTTTGCCCGAATGCTCCCGGTCCAGCCCGCCACGTTCGGTCAGCACGAAACAGCTGGCCAGTGGCAACGGCTCATCGGGGTTGCCGGTTTGCAGCGCCAGGGAAAAGGCATCAGGCAGAAAACCGTTGAGGGCAGCGCGCTGCAGTTTCTGCGGTGTCTGCAGCACAGTGCGGATGATTGCCTGCTCCGGCGCACTCAATGTACGCGCCACGGTTCGCAATTGCAGTTCGCTTTTCAACGCTGTGGCAAACAGATTGGCAAAGTCCGCTTGTAACGTTTTCAAGGATGAGTCGACATTTGCCGCTGCCTCGTCGACAGAGCTTGCAGTCGTGGCGACGGGAGGATGGCTTTCAAGGCGTGTTTCAAGGGCTTGCTCGAGCGTTGCAAGCGTGGCCAATTGCTGTTTCGCTGACTCTGCCCGCACGGTGGCCGGTTGCGCGGTCCAGCGCAGATCGGTTTGCGTGCTCCAGCGCCCGCCAGCGTCCGTGCTCAGCAATCGCTGATCGATCATTGCGCGCACATCCAGAGCCTTGTCGATCAACGCATGCGGGTCAAGTGTGCCTTCGCTTTCGCGATAGCGGTTCAAGGCGTAGGTGAGGTTGCTCAGTTGCCTGTCGAGAATGCCCGTCATCAACCGTTCGAATACCGGGGTGGTGACAGGTTCTCCGATAATCATGCGGTCGTCTAAAGGTGTGAGTTCGATAAAGGTATTGCGCTCCTGAAGTGAGAGGAAGTTGAGCAGGTTGTCTTCATGTCCATCACTTATCATCATTTGCAACACGGTTTTTCGAATGCTGGACAGGTCGCTCGTGACTTCGATGCCTCTGCCTGGGCTGTACAGATAACCGAGGGAGTCGGCTTTACCGATCATCAAGGTGCAGGCCAACTCCACGTAATGTTTAAAGGGCGCGGTGACCCGTACCTTCTCAACGCGCACAGGGCTGGTCGTTGCCGACTCGAGGCCGACCGCGATCAGTTGCAGATAGCCCTCAGCCGTCAAAACGCCTTGCTGGCGTTTCAGCAACAGGTCGAGGTAGTAGGCGTCACGCAGGCATTGGGAGAAAAACGCCTGGCGGGAAGGCCCGTTGTTGATCGAGGTGTTCCAGTAGGTTTCGATCAGGCTTTGCAAGCGCGGCGTGAAGCTCTGCACGATTTGCTGCAGCGTGCTTTCCCAGGTTTTATTGTCGGCCTCGCTGCTGGTGCCATGGAGGGGGTTGGAAAATGTCCTGGTATCGCCAGACGGCCAGTGGTTGTTGTGCAAATACAGCTGGAGCAGGGCGTCGCTCAGTGGCACGGAAGAGGTTTTTTTTCGGGTGACCTTGTCATCGGAAGCGGTTGTCGAAGTGGTCACAGTGTCCATTCGGGTATGACGTTGATCCAGTGCCGCGAATGGCTTGTGGAGCGCGATTTTCAGGGTTTCGTCGAGCATCCACAGCAGTGACGGTGCCTCGACCAGTTCGGCCATCATGGCCGTGAGGTTAGCGGCTCTATTGCGCTCAAGGATATGTTCCTGACGCTGAAATACCGCGGCGTCGATGTCCTGGGTGGAAATGCCCGGTGCGCTGCCTGCCAGTACCCGGGTACGCTGTGCTACAGACAGAAAACGCAGCAGTTCGCGCTTGCCGGTGTCCTGTTCGAGCCATTCTTTGAGCTTGCTCTTTAAATCATCCATGTCGGCGAATTTGATCAGGCCTTTCCAGGGCGTGTAGAGCACCGCTTCACCGTTGGCCGGGCGGCTCATGGCAAAGGCACCGGCCATGGGAATGGCGGGTTTGTCGGCAAGGTCCAGCAGCAGTTCATGGACCTGCATGGGATTTTTTGCGGCGGTACGGGCTGCTTTGTCAGGTAGATAAACAGCCTTCAACCAGTTCAGGTCATCCAGCGTGAATTTCAACGCGTTTTCCCGGTCGCCGGGCTGGTTGGCCGTGGAAGCGCGCTCCGCTTCCTCAAAAAAATAGGGAGTCGATGACTCAGGCATGGTGTTTCCTCGAAAGAGAGCGATAGAGGTTTGATCGCAGGTCGTTGGGTCGAGGGAAGACAATAGGGCGGACGGACTGGTCAGGGTGCGGTACATATTGCTGGGCGCGATAACGCGAGAGGCTTGACAGAAAGCCGGTAGGGAAGCGCTTAATCGGCGGGTCGCCCGTCTCTAATAATAAAACTGGAGCTTCAAATGACCGCTTCGCCTGAAATGGCAGTCAGTTCGGCCAAACAAACCCTCGATTTCGACTCACTGGTGGTACTGCTCGAACAGATTTTCGTGCGACATGGCACCTCTGCCGAAGTCGCCAGGACCCTGGCGCTCAACTGTGCCGGTGCCGAACGTGACGGTGCGCACAGCCACGGTGTATTCCGGATTCCGGGGTACGTCTCCACGCTGCAAAGCGGCTGGGTCGACGGTCAGGCCGTCCCGGTGGTCGAAGATGTGGCTTCGGGGTTTGTCCGGGTTGACGCCGGTAACGGGTTTGCTCAGCCCGCCCTTGCCGCCGCGCGCGAGTTGTTGGTGGAAAAAGCCAGAAGCGCCGGCATTGCGGTGCTGGCAATCCGTAATTCACACCATTTCGCCGCGTTGTGGCCGGATGTCGAACCCTTCGCCTATGAAGGCCTGGTGGCCCTGAGTGTGGTCAACAGCATGACCTGCGTGGTGCCCCACGGCGCTGACAGGCCATTGTTCGGTACCAACCCGATAGCCTTCGCTGCCCCGCGTGCCGAGGGTGAGCCGATTGTCTTCGACCTCGCGACCAGTGCCATTGCCCATGGCGATGTGCAAATTGCTGCGCGCAAGGGCGAGCACTTGCCCGAAGGCATGGGCGTGGACAGCCTGGGCCAGCCAACGCAAGAACCCAAGGCGATACTTGAAGGCGGAGCGCTGCTGCCGTTCGGTGGGCACAAGGGTTCGGCGCTGTCGATGATGGTGGAATTGCTGGCGGCGGCGCTGACCGGGGGTAACTTTTCCTTCGAGTTCGACTGGAAGAATCATCCGGGCGCCAAGACACCGTGGACCGGTCAGTTACTGATCGTGATCGACCCGAGCAAGGCGGCCGGCCAAGGCTTCGCCGAACGCAGCAAGGAACTGGTGCGACAGATGCATGGGGTTGGCTTGAAGCGCTTGCCGGGGGATCGGCGTCATCAGCAACGCGCCCAATCCCAGGCCTGCGGCATCACTCTCGATGCTCAGACGCTGGCTAATCTGCACGAGCTGGCAGGGCGCTGACATACGAGAAACACCCCGCCCCCTGCAGGAGCGAGCATGCTCGCGAAAAACCGGAGAGCGCCGCGGGCATTCAGGATGCCCGCGTTATCGTTCGAGTCCATCGCGAGCGTGCTCGCTCCTACAAGGATTTGTGGGGTTTGGGTGATGAGTGTCTGGCCGCCCCCCTGTAGGCGCGAGCATGCTCGCGAAAAACCCGAGGGCGCCGCGGGCATTCAGGAGGCTCGCGTTATCGTTCGAGTCCATCGCGAGCATGCTCGCTCCTACAAGGATGTGTGGGGTTTGGGTGTAGGAGCGAGCATGCTCGCGAAAAACCGGAGAGCGCCGCGGGCATTCAGGATGCCCGCGTTATCGTTGACGTCCATCGCGAGCGTGCTCGCTCCTACAAGAGGGGGGAGTTGTGTTCAACGCCGACCGAGCAGCAACCCCACCACCAGGCCGAAGCCGGCGGAAATGGCCACGGTTTGCCATGGATGGCCGCCGATATAGCTTTCAGTGGCTTCGAATGCAGGCTGGGTGCGGTCGCGAACGCTGCTGACCGAATCTCTGGCTTGCTGCAGTTTCAGGGCAATTTGCCCGCGCAGGGTTTCCGCTTCCTCTCCAACCAGTGACGCACTGCTTTTAAGCAGCTTTTCCGACTCTTCGATCAGCGTCTGCAGCTCGCTGAAGGCTTGATCCTTGATTTGATCTTCGGCGGCTTGCATGGCGGTTTTACGGGCCATTGAAGTACTCCTTGCAGTTAATGGACAGTGAACAATGGAGTCTGCCGCCGTCGAAAAAGTTGCAGCATTTTTACCTGCCAGGGCAATCAGGCTGAAAAACCGGCGCAGGACAATTCCTCCTACAGTGTAAGATGTCGCCTATTTTACGCAGCAGGAAATTCCCATGAGCTTCAATCTGGCCGACAAACCCCTTGCCGAGCGCGCAGCGCTTGAAGACGAGAAATCCCGTCTGTTCGAACTCTGGCAAAACAACCTGGGCAAAGCCAAGGGCGAGGCCGCACGGTTGTTCGGTGAGCGGGCCAAGCGCAAAGGCAAGTGGGCTGAGTGGGTGCGCTCTGAACTGGACGGCATGTCACCGCCTGAGTACGCCAACATGGTGCGCAGCGAAGTCAATCGCCTGATGGCCGCCAAATAACCCTCAATCAAGCAGCTACATGCCCTGCGTCGTATGACATAGCCGAGGTTTCACAAAAAACGGTAGGAGCCGGCTTGCTGGCGAAGCGGTCTTGAGCGTTGCGTTGCCGGTTCCTGCGTCATCTCTGGTTAGGTCAGTTCCAGTAGATCGTCGTCTGAGAAAATCGTGACAATGGCCTGCCTGACTTTCAACACCAGCGGATCGAGCCCGGTGCTGGTCCGCCAGCCCAGTTCGATCGGGTAGCGCGGCAAGGCCAGCGGGCAGGGCAGCAGGGTCAAACCGCTGAGTGCGGCGATGCTGCGGGCAGCGTGGCCCGGAATGGTCGCCACGGCCTGGCTGCCCTTGAGCAGATACGGCAGCGCGGCAAAATGCGTGGTCGAGGCGCATACCCGTCGACTCAGGCCCACGGCGGCCAGGCCTTCGTCGGTAATCCCGATAAAACCGCCCGATGACACCAGAATGTGTTCGCGGGCGACAAATTCTTCAAGGCTGATGTGCTGCTGGCCTTCGATCAAGCTCGTCGGGTCCACCAGACACCAGTAATCGCCTTCACCCAATACCTGTCGGCTAAGCAGGCGCTCGGCAAAACCACCAGCGGTGATCGCCAGGTCGATGCTGCGCTCCATCAGGGCCTGGGCGACGATCTGGCTGTGGGTCTGACGAAAAATCAGGCGCAGCTTCGGCGCGCAGCGGGCGATTTCTTCGATCAGCCGACGGCCGTAGGCAATTTCAAAATCATCCGACATACCCACGGTGACCGAGCGGCCCTCGTAATGGTGTGCAGCCGGGTCGACCATTGCCAGGCTTTGCCGGCACTTGTCCAGCGCATCACTGACCACCGGTTTCAGTTGATTGGCCCTGAGGGACGGCGCCAGCCCGCGCCCGGTGCGCACGAACAATTGATCACCGTACACCTGGCGTAGCCGGCGCAGTGCCGCGCTCACCGCCGACTGCGTAACGCCAAGGCGCAAGGCGGCACGGCTGGCACTGGATTCTTCGTGCAGCGCCTCGAAGACTTTCAGCAGGTTCAGGTCGACGTCGGTGATATTCATATGGCTCATATCATTCAGCAGTGATTCGGTCTTTATTCATGATCGCGGCGCGCCGCAGAATGAGCAACACCTGACGCCAATGGAGTTATCGCGATGCCTAAATCAATCGTTGCCGCCCTGCAAATCGGCGCCTTGCCCGGTGGCAAGGCCGAGACCCTGGAACAGATTCTGTCGTATGAAGCAGCGATCATTGAATCGGCCGCCAGGCTGGTGGTCATGCCCGAAGCGCTGCTCGGCGGTTATCCAAAAGGGGAAGGTTTCGGCACGCAACTGGGCTATCGCCTGCCGGAGGGGCGCGAGGCTTTCGCCCGCTATTTCGCCAATGCCATCGACGTGCCGGGGGTGGAAACCGAGGCGTTGGCCGGGCTGTCAGCGCGCACCGGCGCCAACCTGGTGCTGGGTGTGATCGAGCGGGCGGGCAGCACCTTGTACTGCACCGCGCTGTACTTCGACCCGCAGGCGGGACTGGTGGGCAAACACCGCAAACTGATGCCCACCGGCACCGAGCGGCTGATCTGGGGCAAAGGCGACGGTTCGACTTTGCCGGTGATCGACAGCCAGGTCGGGCGGATCGGCGCGGTGGTGTGCTGGGAGAACATGATGCCGTTGCTGCGCACGGCGATGTACGCCAAGGGTGTTCAAGTGTGGTGCGCACCGACGGTGGACGAGCGCGAGATGTGGCAAGTGAGCATGCGCCATATCGCCCATGAGGGGCGCTGCTTCGTGGTCAGCGCCTGCCAGGTCCAGGCTTCGCCGCAGGCATTGGGCCTGGAGATCGCCAACTGGCCCGCGGACCGGCCATTGATTGCCGGTGGCAGCGTGATCATCGGCCCCATGGGCGATATTCTCGCCGGACCCTTGCGCGATGGGGCCGGGCTGCTGACCGCCGAGATCGACACCGACGACCTGGTGCGGGCCCGTTACGACTACGACGTGGTCGGGCATTACGCGCGCCCGGACGTGTTCGAGTTGACGGTGGACGAACGGGTCAAGCCCGGCGTGCGCTTCATTTCCTGAGGCTTGGGACTTTGGCCAAAGCAGTCACGCAACTTGAGAACTTTGACCATTGTCCCGGCCATCGCGCAGAGCGAGTATTTGCCTGTTGATTACGGTTCCCCCAACCCTAATAAAAAGACCGAGGGATTCTGGCAATGCGCGATTACTTGTCTGCTTTTTCACAGTTCAACTATCAGCACACCGTCGACGCTACACTCGCCGGCGATCTGAGCGCCCTCAACGCTTGCGTCGAGTGTTGCGACCGGCATGCCTTGCCGGGCCGGATCGCCCTGTTCTGGGAGGGGCGCGACGGCGCCAGCGCCACTTACACCTTCACTGACCTGCAAGACAAAGCCGCGCGCCTGGCCAACTTCCTCCTGGCCCAGGGGGTGAAGAAGGGCGACAAGGTTGCCGGCCTTCTGCCGCGCAATATCGAACTGCTGATCACCGTTTTCGCCACCTGGCGCATTGGTGCGGTGTACCAGCCCCTGTTTACCGCCTTCGGCCCCAAAGCCATCGAACACCGCTTGAACTGCTCTGGCGCCAAGGTCGTGGTCACCGATGCGATCAACCGGCCGAAACTGGCTGAAGTGGCCGACTGCCCGACCATCGTCACCGTTGCCAGTGCCAAGGGGCAGGGCATTGTTCGCGGCGATTACAGTTTCTGGGCCGAACTTGCCAATTATCCCGCAGCCTGTGAGCCGGTGTTACTGACCGGCGAAGATCCGTTCCTGCTGATGTTCACCTCAGGCACCACCGGTCCGTCCAAAGCACTGTCGGTGCCGCTAAAGGCCATCGTCGCCTTCCAGAGCTACACCCGCGACGCCGTGGACTTGCGCCCGGAAGACGCCTTCTGGAACGTTGCCGACCCGGGCTGGGCCTATGGCATCTACTTTGGCGTCACCGGTCCACTGTCGATGGGCCACCCGATCACTTTCTACGATGGCCCGTTCACCCTCGAAAGTACCTGCCGGGTCATCAACAAATACGGCATCACCAATCTCACCGGCTCGCCGACGGCCTATCGCTTGCTAATCGCTGGTGGTGACGAGTTCGCCAAATCGATCAAGGGCAAGCTGCGCATCGTCAGCAGTGCCGGTGAGCCGCTGAACCCGGAAGTGATCCGCTGGTTCGCCGACAACCTCGACGTGGTCATTCACGACCATTACGGCCAGACCGAACTGGGCATGGTGCTGTGCAATCACCACGCCCTTGGGCATCCGATACACATGGGTGCCGCCGGATTCGCCTCACCAGGGCATCGCATCGTGGTGCTGGACGATGACTACAAGGAACTGGGTGTTGGTCAGCCGGGGATTCTGGCCATCGACCGCACTCAATCGCCCATGTGCTGGTTCGCCGGCTACGAAGGCGTACCGACCAAGGCCTTCGTCGGTGACTATTACCTCAGCGGCGACACCGTGGAGTGGAACCCGGACGGCAGCATCAGCTTCGTCGGCCGTAGCGACGACGTCATTACCACCTCCGGCTACCGGGTCGGCCCGTTCGACGTGGAAAGCGCGTTGATCGAACACCCGGCAGTGGTCGAAGCCGCAGTGGTCGGCAAACCCGATCCGGAGCGCACCGAACTGGTCAAGGCCTTCGTCGTGCTCAGTGCGCAATACCGCGCCACGACGGAGCTAGCCGAAGAGTTGCGCCAACACGTGCGCAAGCGTCTGGCAGCCCACTCGTACCCCCGTGAAATCGAATTTGTCAGCGAGTTGCCGAAAACCCCAAGCGGCAAATTGCAGCGCTTTATCTTGCGCAACCAGGAAATCGCCAAGGCTCAAGAGGCTGCGGCGAAGAACGTTTCAGCTTGAATCGAAGGACACAATGATGCAGATCGCAAACAAGGTTTTTATCGTCACCGGCGGTGCTTCCGGCCTCGGTGCGGCCACCGCTGAAATGCTGGTCGCGGCTGGTGCGAAAGTGATGCTGGTGGACATGAATGCCGAAGCGGTGGCCGCCCAGGCCCAGCGCCTGGGCGCGCAAAGCGTGGTGGCCGACATCAGCGATGAAGCGGCAGCACAAGCGGCGGTGCAGGCGACGGTCAAGGCGTTTGGCGGACTCAACGGCCTGGTCAACTGCGCCGGCATCGTGCGCGGCGAGAAGATCCTCGGCAAGAATGGTCCACACGCGTTGGGAAGCTTCAGTCAGGTGATCAACGTCAACCTGATCGGCAGCTTCAACATGCTGCGCCTGGCTTCGGCAGCGATTGCCGAAACCGAAGCAGATGCCGATGGCGAGCGCGGCGTGATCATCAACACCGCCTCGGCGGCGGCCTATGACGGCCAGATCGGCCAGGCCGCCTATGCGGCATCCAAAGGCGCGATCGTCAGCCTGACCTTGCCCGCCGCCCGTGAACTGGCGCGCTTCGGCATCCGCGTGATGACCATCGCTCCAGGCATTTTCGAAACGCCGATGATGGCCGGCATGACCCCGGAAGTCCGCGATTCGCTGGCCGCTGGCGTGCCGTTTCCACCACGCCTGGGCAAACCTGCCGAGTATGCCCAACTGGTCCGGCATATCATGGAAAACAGCATGCTCAACGGTGAGGTGATCCGTCTCGACGGCGCCTTGCGCATGGCCGCCAAGTAAAGAGGATTTGTCATGACTATTGCCAACGATCCAATCGTTATCGTCAGCGCCGTCCGCACCCCGATGGGCGGTTTCCAGGGCGAACTGAAAAGCCTGACCGCGCCGCAACTCGGTGCGGCGGCCATCAAGGCTGCGGTAGAGCGCGCCGGCGTTGCGCCTGATGCCGTTGAAGAAGTGCTGTTTGGCTGCGTACTGTCCGCCGGGCTCGGTCAGGCTCCGGCGCGTCAGGCTGCCCTGGGCGCCGGGCTGGATAAATCGACCCGCTGCACCACGCTGAACAAAATGTGCGGTTCGGGTATGCAAGCGACCATTCTGGCCCACGACATGCTGCTTGCCGGTAGCGCCGATGTCGTGGTTGCCGGTGGCATGGAAAGCATGTCCAACGCGCCTTACCTGCTGGACCGCGCCCGCAGTGGCTACCGCATGGGCCACGGCCGCGTGCTTGATCACATGTTCCTCGACGGCCTGGAAGACGCCTACGACAAGGGCCGCCTGATGGGCACCTTTGCCGAAGACTGCGCCGAATCCAACGGCTTCAGCCGCCAGGCCCAGGATGAGTTCGCCATTGCCTCGACCACCCGCGCCCAACAGGCGATCAAGGACGGCAGCTTCAAGGACGAGATCGTGCCCTTGACCGTCACCGTCGGCAAAGAGCAGGTGACGATCAGCAATGACGAGCAGCCACCCAAAGCCCGACTGGACAAGATTGCCTCGCTGAAACCGGCATTCCGTGATGGCGGCAGCGTGACGGCGGCCAACTCCAGTTCAATCTCCGACGGCGCGGCGGCACTGGTGCTGATGCGCCGTTCCGAAGCCGACAAGCGTGGCCTCAAGCCGCTGGCGGTGATCCATGGTCACGCGGCATTCGCCGACACTCCGAGCCTGTTCCCGGTGGCGCCGGTGGGCGCAATCCAGAAGCTTCTGAAGAAAACCGGCTGGTCGCTCAATGAAGTCGATCTGGTCGAGGTCAACGAAGCCTTTGCCGTGGTCGGCATGGCCGCGATGACCCATCTGGACATTCCCCACGAGAAACTCAACGTGCATGGCGGCGCCTGCGCCCTTGGCCATCCGATTGGTGCGTCCGGTGCGCGGATCCTCGTGACCCTGCTCTCGGCCCTGCGTCAGAAAGGCTTGAAGCGCGGCGTGGCAGCGGTCTGCATTGGCGGCGGTGAAGCAACGGCCATGGCCGTCGAGTGCTTCTACTAAAACCCGCATAATCCCTGTAGGAGCGAACTTGTTCGCGATGGATGTTAACGATAACGAGGGCTGCCTGGATCAACGCGGTGCCCTTACGTCCATCGCGAGCAAGCTCGCTCCTACAGGGGCAATGTCAAATTCAAGGAATTGTCATGATCCCCAATGACGAACAACAACAGATTCGCGACGCGGCCCGGGACTTTGCCCAGGAACGGCTCAAACCCTTCGCCGCCGAGTGGGACCGCGAACACCGCTTCCCCAGGGAAGCCATCGGCGAGATGGCCCAATTGGGTTTCTTCGGCATGTTGGTGCCCGAACAATGGGGCGGTTGCGACACCGGTTACCTGGCCTACGCCATGGCCCTGGAAGAAATCGCCGCGGGCGATGGTGCCTGCTCGACCATCATGAGCGTGCACAACTCGGTGGGTTGCGTACCGATCCTCAATTACGGCACGGACGAGCAGAAAGAGCGTTTCCTCAAGCCATTGGCCAGTGGCGCGATGCTCGGCGCCTTTGCCCTGACCGAACCCCAGGCCGGTTCCGATGCCAGCGGCCTGAAGACCCGTGCGCGCCTGGAAGGCGATCACTACGTGCTCAACGGCTGCAAACAATTCATCACCTCTGGCCAGAATGCCGGGGTGGTGATTGTATTTGCCGTGACTGATCCGGGCGCAGGCAAGCGTGGAATTACCGCGCTGATCGTGCCGACCGATTCGCCCGGCTACAAAGTCGCGCGGGTCGAAGACAAGCTCGGCCAGCACGCATCCGACACCTGCCAGATCCTTTTCGACGACGTGAAGGTGCCTGTGGCCAACCGTTTGGGCGAGGAGGGCGAAGGCTACAAGATCGCCCTGGCCAACCTCGAAGGCGGGCGCGTGGGCATTGCCTCGCAATCGGTGGGCATGGCTCGCGCGGCGTTTGAAGCGGCCCGTGATTACGCCCGTGAGCGCGAGAGCTTCGGCAAGCCGATCATCGAGCATCAGGCCGTGGCGTTCCGCCTGGCGGACATGGCCACCCAGATCGCCGTGGCGCGGCAGATGGTGCACTATGCCGCCGCCCTGCGTGACAGCGGCAAGCCCGCGCTGGTCGAAGCGTCGATGGCCAAGCTGTTCGCGTCCGAAATGGCCGAGAAGGTCTGCTCCTCGGCGTTGCAAACCCTCGGCGGTTACGGTTACCTCAACGACTTCCCGCTGGAGCGAATTTACCGAGACGTGCGGGTGTGTCAGATCTACGAAGGCACCAGCGATATCCAGCGCATGGTCATTTCACGCAATCTTTGAGATGGGGTCTATTTGTGAGCTACGAAACGATTTTGCTGGAAACCCACGACCGCGTGGGCCTGATTACCCTCAACCGCCCGCAGGCGTTGAACGCGCTGAACGCGCAGATCATCAGCGAACTGAACCACGCCCTCGATGGCCTGGAAGCCGACTCGAACATTGGCTGTATCGTGCTGACCGGCTCGAAAAAAGCTTTCGCCGCCGGGGCCGACATCAAGGAAATGGCCGAGCTGACCTACCCGCAGATCTATCTCGATGACCTGTTCAGCGACAGCGACCGCGTGGCCAACCGGCGCAAGCCGATCATCGCTGCGGTCAATGGTTTCGCCCTTGGTGGTGGTTGTGAACTGGCGCTGATGTGCGATTTCATCCTGGCCGGCGACAACGCCAGATTCGGCCAGCCGGAAATCAACCTCGGCGTGTTGCCGGGCATGGGCGGCACCCAGCGCCTGACTCGCGCCGTGGGTAAGGCCAAGGCCATGGAAATGTGCCTGAGCGGCCGTTTGATCGATGCCGTTGAAGCAGAACGTTGCGGGATTGTCGCGCGGATCGTACCGAGCGATGAACTGCTGGATGAGGCGTTGAAGGTCGCGGCATTGATTGCCAAAAAGTCGTTGCCGATTGCGCTGATGGTCAAAGAAAGCGTCAACCGTGCGTTCGAGGTGAGCCTGTCCGAAGGCGTGCGCTTCGAGCGCCGGGTGTTCCATGCAGCGTTCGCGACCCAGGATCAGAAGGAAGGGATGGCGGCGTTCATTGCCAAGCGCGAGGCGCAGTTTCAGGGTAAGTGACGTTTTGGGGTGGGCTTTAGCTCCACCCCCTCACCCCAGCCCGCCCCAAGGGGGGAAAGGGAACCGATCTCAAGCTTTTCAGATCCTGACCTCGACTCGGATTTTCAGGTCGATGTAACTCGAAAAAACAACTCGGTCAGTTCCCTCTCCCTTCGGGAGAGGGTTAGGGTGAGGGGATGGCCTCACACCAGATAGTTTTTCAGTTCCCGCGCAATCACCATCCTTTGAATCTCGCTCGACCCTTCATAAATCTGCGTGATCCGCGCATCCCGGTAGTATTTCTCCACCGGGTAATCCTCCAGATACCCATACCCGCCATGAATCTGGATTGCGGACGAACACACCTTCTCGGCCATCTCCGAGGCAAACAGCTTGGCCTGTGACGCCTCCGACAGACATGGCTTGCCGGCACTGCGCAAGCGCGCCGCATGCAGAATCAGCAAGCGCGCCGCGTTCAGTTGCATGTGCATATCAGCCAGCAGGTTGGCGATGCTCTGGTGCTCGATGATCGGCTTGTCGAACTGCACGCGATCGCGGGAGTAGGCCAGCGCCGCCTCGAATGCCGCGCGGGCGATGCCCAGGGCCTGGGCAGCGATGCCGATGCGACCGCCTTCGAGGTTGGAAAGGGCAATGGCCAGGCCCTTGCCGCGCTCACCCAGCAGGTTGGCTTCGGGGATCGTGCAATTGTTGAGGGTGACGGCGCAGGTATCGGAAGCGCGAATGCCCATTTTGTGTTCAGTGCGGTCGACGATAAAACCGGCGGTGTCGGTGGGCACCAGGAATGCCGAGATACCACGCTTGCCCAGATCCGGGTCGGTAATCGCAAATACGATGGCCAGCTTGGCGCGCTTGCCATTGCTGACGAACTGTTTGGCGCCATTGATCACCCATTGGCCGTCGCGCAGTTCGGCGCGGGTGCGCAGGTTGTGGGCCTCGGAACCGGCCTGGGGTTCGGTCAGGCAGAAACAGCCGATGGTCTTGCCGCTGGCCAGGTCCGCCAGCCAGGTCTGTTTCTGTTCCTGGGTGCCATAGTTGAATACCGGCCCGCAGCCCACCGAGTTGTGGATGCTCATCAGCGCGCCGGTGGCGCCGTCGCCAGCGGAAATCTCTTCCACTGCCAGGGCGTAGGCGACGTAGTCGACATAGGTACCACCCCATTCCTCGGGCACCACCATGCCCAACAGGCCAAGCTCGCCCATCTTCGCCACCAGGGCGTCATCGATCCAGCCGGCCTTTTCCCAGTCTTGGGCGTGAGGCGCGATTTCGCCGCGGGCAAAGTCCCGTGCCATATCGCGGATCATCACTTGCTCTTCACTCAATTCGATATCGTGCATGGCTCAGCTCCCACTTTGCTCAAAGCCGCTGAAGAAACTCGCGACATGCTCGGCGTCCAGCGCCTGCAGGGTCGGTGGGTTCCAGCGCGGATTCTTGTCTTTGTCGATCAGCAGGGCGCGCACCCCCTCGATCAGGTCGCCGCGCTCGAACCATTGGCGATCCAGATGCAGTTCCAGGGCGAAACATTGCTCAAGGCTCAGGTACCGCCCGCGCCGGAGCATTTCCAGGGTGACCGCCATGGCCAGGGGGGAGCGGGTTTCCAGCAGGTCGGCAGTGGTCAAGGCCCACTCGTGGCTGTCGGCGACCGTCACCTCGCGTAGTTGCTCCACGATACTCGGCACATCGGCCTGGGCGAAGAAGTGGTCGATGGCCGGCCGCAGTGCGCTCAACGGGGCGTCTGGCAGTTGCTGCACGGCGAGCCTGGCCAACAGGCCTTGCAGGTCCTTGAGCGGCGTGTCGCGCCATTCGAGCTTGTCGAGTTGCTCGTCCAGGGTACCGAGTTTGGCGCTCTCCAGATACCAGTCCGCCAGACCGCAATACAGGGCGTCGGCGGCACGGATCTGCACGCCGCTGACGCCCAGGTAGATGCCCAGCTCACCGGGAATGCGCGGCAGGAAATAACTGCCACCGACATCGGGGAAGTAGCCGATGCCGACTTCCGGCATCGCCAGGCGGCTTTTTTCGGTCACTATGCGCAAATCAGCGCCTTGTACCAGGCCCATGCCGCCGCCCAGGACAAAACCGTCCATCAACGCCAGCACCGGTTTGGGGTACCGGTGGATCGACAGGTCGAGGGCGTATTCCTCGACGAAGAAATCCTCGTGCAGGGTGTCGCCATTTTTGAAGCTGTCATGCAGCGAGCGAATGTCGCCACCGGCGCAGAAGGCTTTTTCGCCGGCGCCGCGCAGGACTACGGCATGCACTTGGGCATCCTGGGCCCAGATGTCGAGCTGGCGATGCAGGTTGCGCACCATGTCCAGGGTCAGGGCGTTGAGGCCGCCGGGACGGTTGAGGGTCAGGTGACCAATGTGGTTGCGAACTTCGGCCAGCACTTCGTTTTGCGTGGCATCCATGAACTGCGCCCCCTTCGATGAAACCTGAGCAGTCATCACTAACTCCCTGCTTTTATTGTTCTTTATAAAGAAGCTCGCGCGCGAGCGATGCCGGATCGTAACAGTGCAAATTTGCCTTGTACAACCCGGATAACTGCAGGTTCTCTATGCAATTTTGCATGAGGGTGGGGTGCCTTTGGCCTGCTTTTGTGCCGGTTGCAGGTAATCCATTGCAGGAGCGAGCCTGCTCGCGATGAGGCCGGCGTATCCGGCATATCCGGCATCAAGGGTGACTGACACATCGCCATCGCTGGCAGGCCAGCTCCCACAGGTGATGGTTGCAGGCCATGACATTTGTGTTCACTGATTATCAAATTGTGGGAGCGGGCTTGCTCGCGAAGAGGCCGGCACGTCCAACATCACGGGTGACGGACAAGCCGCCATCGCTGGCAAGCCAGCTCCCACAGTGGATGGGGGCCGGCCATGAATGTGGTGTTCACTGAAGATCAAATTGTGGGAGCGGGCTTGCTCGCGAAGAGGTCGGCACATCCAGCATCTCGGGTGAGTGACACTACGCCATCGCTGGCAAGCCAGCTCCCACAGTGGATGGGGGCCGGCCATGTATGTTGTGTTCACTGAATATCAAATTGTGGGAGCTAGCCTGCTGGCGATGAGGCCAGTACATCCAGCATCACGGTAACTGACACTGCGCCATCGCTGGCAAGCCAGCTCCAATTACAGGGGCTCTTTATCAGGCCACTGGAATGATCGGCAGGTCCAGGGTCTGCCCGCCGCTGAACCCCGCGAACGAACTGGCAATGGTTTGATGCGGCACACCTTTGGCCACTTCACTGGCGCCATCGAGTCGCGCCAATTGATCGGCACTCATGTGCACCTGCAACGCCCCCAAAGTCGCATCCAGTTGCTCACGGGTGCGCGAGCCCAGAATCGGAATCAGCGCCGTGGTCGAGCGCCTGGCTTTTTCCCGCAGCCAGGCAATGGCCACATGCGTCGGGCTGGCGTCAAGTTCTGCGGCGACGGCCAGCAAGGCGTCGAGCAGGGCGGTTTCCCGGGCGCTTTTTTCGCTGTGAATCAGGACGCCGAGCTTGTTGGCGCGGTTGTCGCTGTCATTGTTGCGATACTTGCCGGTGAGAAAGCCGCCACCCAGGGGCGACCATAAGGTGGCGGCCAGGCCCAGGGCCTCGGCCATCGGCAGTTGTTCACGTTCCGCAGTGCGCTCGGCAAGGCTGTACTCGACCTGAATGGCGGCCACCGGAGCAAATCCGCGCACTTCGGCCAGCAGGTCGGCGCGAGCGATGCGCCAGGCCGGGAAGTTCGACAGCCCGGCATAGTGGATCTTGCCGGCGCGCACCAGGTCGTCGAAGCCGCGCAGGATCTCCTCCATTGGCGTCACGCCATCGCTCATGTGTGCCCAGAACAGGTCGATGTGATCGATCTGCAGGCGCTTGAGGCTTTCTTCAACGGCTCGAACCATGTTCTTGCGATTGTTGCCGGTGTGGGAGATTCCCGCCGCTGGGGTGGTACCCAGGGCGTACTTGGTGGCGATGACCAGGCGATCACGCTCTGCAGCGATGAACTCGCTGAGCATCACTTCCGACTGGCCGCCCTGATAGCCGTTGGCGGTATCGATGAAGTTGCCGCCGGCTTCCAGGTAGCCGTCAAAGATGCGCCGGGCTTCGTCACGCTCGGCACCATGGCCCCAGCCGGTGCCGAAATTGCCGGCGCCCAGCGCCAGTTCGGATACACGCAAGCCGGTTTTACGGCCGAAGACTTTGTAATGCATGAGCCTGACTCCAGGGGATGGAAATATGAATGACGTACAACATGCAATAAATATTACGCACGTAATATTGTGCGTCAATGGGTTTTACCGCCTGCATGAAATTTGCCGACCAGCGGCCCCGTAATCGAAGGGCGATGGCATACTGCTGCGCATGACTATCGACTCCCCCCTGAGCGCCTGGCAGCAGGCCATCGCGCAAAAGGGCTTCGTCCAGGACGAGGCCCAGGAACATGCCGTGTGGGCCTTGCACAAATGCCACGAAGCATTGCATGAAGGTCGCACGCCAGTATCCGGCGTCTATCTCTGGGGCCCGGTGGGGCGTGGCAAGACCTGGTTGATGGACCAGTTTTACCAAAGCCTGCGAATACCGGCCCGGCGCCAGCACTTTCACCACTTCATGGGCTGGGTGCATCAGCGCTCGTTTCAACTGACCGGTACCGCCGACCCGCTCAAGGCGCTGGCGCGCGAGCTGAGCGAGGAAGTGCGGGTGCTGTGTTTCGACGAATTGTTCGTCAACGACATCGGCGACGCGATCATTCTCGGGCGCTTGTTTCAAGTGATGTTCGAGCAGGGGGTTGTAGTGGTCTGTACATCCAACCTGCCGCCAGATCAGTTATACGCCGATGGCTTCAACCGTGAGCGCTTTGTCCCTGCCATCAGCGCGATCAAACATCATATGCAGGTGATCGCGGTGGATGGCGGGGAAGATCATCGCCTGCATCCGGGTGCAGCGTCGCAACGTTACTGGGTGGTCGAACCGGGGCAGCCTGGCGCGCTGGACGAGGTGTTTACGGCGTTGACCGTCGGCCAGCCAGTCAGCAGTGAGCCGATCAAGATCGGCTACCGCTCGCTTGATGTGGTCAAGGCCAGCCCCGGCGTGCTCTGGAGCCGTTACGCCAATCTCTGCGAGCAGCCGTTTGCCGCCATGGATTTCATGACCCTGTGTGACACCTACAGCGCTATTCTTTTGGGTGACGTGCCAAACCTGAGCGCGCAAAAGCGTGCGGGGCGCATCGCCCGGGGCACTGAGGATGGCGTCGAACGGGTAGAGGCGGGGGATCGCGTGTTGCCGCAACTGTCGGTGCATGACGATGGAGTGCGGCGTTTCATTGCCCTGGTGGACGAATGCTACGACCGCAAAGTGCCGTTGTATCTTGAAGCGCAGGTACCGATGGCGTCGCTCTATACCGAAGGGTATCTGGAGTTCCCGTTCCGTCGCACCCTCAGTCGTCTCCAGGAAATGCAGTTGCAACGATTTGCCCAAAGCTGATCGGGAGGAGGGAGCATGCATCAGCCACTGTCACATCATTTGCTGACCATGGCCTATCAGAACGCCTGGGCCAATCATCGCCTCGCCAAGGCCTGGCGGCAGTTGAGTGCCCAGGAGCTGGCGGCTGCCCGAGTCAGTTTCTTTCCCAGCCTGCGGGCGACCCTCAATCACATTCTGACCTGCGACTGGTTGTATGTGGATGCCCTGGAACGTGAGTTGCGCGGCGACGATCCGCACGCCGATATTCAGGTGTTTTTCCGGCAAGACGAGCCGTTCACTACCGCTGACGAACTTGGCCGCGAACAAGCCCATGTCGACCGTCGGTTGATTGCCTACTGCGAGCAAATGCGTGACGCCGATCTCGGTAAAATCGTGACGATCGCCCGTGATACCCCGCAACATGACAGTCGCCTGCGCCTGCTGTCCCATCTGTTCGAGCACCAGATCCATCATCGGGGGCAGGTTCACGCCATGCTCAGCGGCACCTCGGTCGCACCACCGCAACTGGACGAATTTTTCTGTGCCGGTGAAGCGCACCTGCGGGCTGAGGATTTTGCCGAGCTGGGATGGACTGAAGCCTTGATCTGGGGGCATTAAGGCAGGCGTCGTCGCAGGCTGCGGTCTTTTGATCCTTTGATATTTGTCGCATCTCGCGCTAGGGTCGCGATTCCCGTGTGAACTGCGCACGGGCTACTTCATGTGTGTTCGAGGATGGAAATGGATTTCGCAGAAATACTTGTATTGCAAGCCAGCTACAGCAACCCGGTGCATGCCGAGGCGATTGGCCTGGTCTTGAACAGTTATGCCGAAGACCCCATGGGTGGGGGCCATTCCTTGTCTGCGACTGTTCTGGAACACTTGCCGGAGGAGTTGGCCAAGCGCGCCCATGCGTTCAGTGTCCTGGCCTTCGTCGGCGGCGAACCGGCCGGGCTGGTCAATTGCTTTGAGGGGTTCTCGACCTTTGCCTGTCGCCCATTGGTCAACGTCCATGATGTGGCGGTGGTGCCGAAGTTTCGCGGATTGGGCCTGAGCCAGCGAATGCTGCACAAGGTCGAGGAAATCGCCCGGCAACGGGGCTGCTGCAAAATCACCCTGGAGGTGCTGGAAGGCAACGCAGTGGCCCAGGCGTCCTATGGCAAGTTCGGTTTTGCTGCGGGCGAGTTTGACCCGGCGCACGGCCGCATGATGTTCTGGACCAAGGCGCTCTGATCCAACGGGCAAAAACGGCCGCAACTGTAGGAGCGAGCATGCTCGCGAAAAACCAGAGAGCCCGCTGGCATTCAGGAAACCCGCGTCATCGTTGACGTCCATCGCGAGCCTGCTCGCTCCTACAGGGGATCTGCGTGCGCTGAAGATCAAACTGTAGGAGCGAGCATGCTCGCGAAAAACCAGAGAGCACCGCTGGCATTCAGGACGCCCGTGTCATCGTTGACGTCCATCGCGAGCCTGCTCGCTCCTACAGGGGATCTGCGTGCGCTGAAGATCAAACTGTAGGAGCGAGCATGCTCGCGAAAAAACCGAGGGCGCCGCGGGCATTCAGGAAACCCGCGTCATCGTTGACGTCCATCGCGAGCTGCTCGCTCCTACAGGGGATCTGCGTGCGCTGAAGATCAAACTGTAGGAGCGAGCATGCTCGCGAAAAACCAGAGAGCACCGCTGGCATTCAGGACGCCCGCGTCATCGTTAACGTCCATCGTCGGAACGCCGCCCGGAGCCTGCTCGCTCCTACAGATCATCGCGGTCCTTGTAGGATTCAGTCATTTGCGCGGTTTGATCGTCGGGGACCCGAAGTTCCGCACTCTGGCTCGCTTGCCCGAGCGCTTGCTGCTGGGCGAGTCGCAGGCTTTCGAAGTAATAGCGCATGCGTTCGGCGCCACCTTCGGCAAATGCACTGGCGGAACCCAGTGCCATCAATCCTGCGATGATCATTGCAGTACGTTTCATGGTTTGCCTCCACTACTGATCGGATGCCTTTCATCCATGAGTCAATGAGTCGGTGTACAAACAGAATTATCCGCCGATTCCGTTAAATGGGAATTAACTTCACCAGGGGTGTGAGGCTGCAGAGAGTGTGCGGCGCGGGGTATGAGAAAGGGGCCGGAACCGGCCCCTTGAAGGTTTACTGCTTAACGACCGTCGGCGCCGCTTTGGGCTTCATCAGGCTGAAGTCGATCAAGGCTTTCTGTTCACGTTCGTAAGGGTTGCCGATCATCAGCGGGCGCACCGTGAAGCTGTCGCTGACCAGGCTCTTGCTGCGATCCAGTTCATCGAAGCTCAAACCTGCGAGGTCGGCCCAGGTATGGATCAGATGGGAGCTGCTGTACGGTCGATCCAGCGCTGCGGTGAAATTCCAGTCATGGCTGGCACGCCATTTTGGCGAAGCCCAGGCCATGAACGGAATGGTGTACATCGGCGCCGTCGGCTTATTCTCGTTGCGTCCCAGAGTGCTGTGGCCCGCAGAGTCGAACACGTCTTCGCCGTGGTCAGAGAGGTACAGCAGAAATCCGTTCGGATCGGTCCTGGCGTAGTCCTTGATCAGGCTGGAGACAACGAAATCGTTGTACAGCACCGCGTTGTCATAGCTGTTGTACGTCGGCAACTGATCATCACGCACGCCGGCGGGGACACCTGTGCGGTCGGTGAACTTGTCGAAAGTCTTCGGGTAGCGGTACTGATAGCTCATGTGCGTGCCGAGCAAATGCACGACGATCAGCTTGCGTGGCGCCGCGTCAGCCAGGGCCTTGTTGAATGGCTCGATGACATCGCCATCGTACTGGGCGGCGTTCTGGTTGCGGTTGTTGTTCAGATACACCTGTTCGTCGGCCTGTTCGGAAAAGGTCGTGAGCATGGTGTTGCGCTTGGTCATGGTCTGCTGGTTGGTGATCCAGAAGGTCTTGTAACCGGCCTGTTTCATCATGCTGACCAGCGACGGCGTCGACAGGTACAGGTCCGGGTTTTCTTCATCGGCGAAGGTCAGAACCTGCTGCAGCGCCTCGATAGTATAGGGGCGCGGGGTAATGACATTGTCGAAGACCGCCAGTTGATCCTTGAGCTTGTCCAGCTCTGGCGTAGTGTTGCGCGGATAACCGTACAGGCTCATGCGCTGGCGGTTGGTGGACTCGCCGATCACCAGTACCAGGGTCGCCGGCTGGTTGGCCATCGCATCCTTGAGGTTGCGCAGCGGCGGGATCTTGCGGGCGCTGTCGAGCATCCCTTGCATGCTGGCAAGGGTTTCCAGGTAGCGGTGATAGGCCACGGCCATCTGCCAGGGCACTGCCGGTTCGATGCGGGTTTCGAACTTCTCGAAGCCTGCGGCGAAACTGCCGGTGCGTTGAGTCTGCTTGATCAGCGGATAGCCGACCACTGCGATGACGATTGCGGTGGCTGCCAAAAGGGCTTTGCCGCGTGGCAGGTATACCGGGCGCAGGCGAGTCCACAGCCAGTAGGCGAAAGCACTGTGGGCGAGGAATGCCAGGACCATCCACCAGGCAAAATACTGGGTCATGTACTCGCCGGCTTCAGACACGTTCGATTCGAACATGATGAAGATGACACTTTGCGAGAACTCTTGCTGATAGATGAAAAAATAACCCAGGCTGGCCATGGAGCACGCCCACAGCACCACACCGATCAACGCCGACAGTACACGCGTCTGCCTGGGGAACAGCAGCATCGGCGCAAGCCAGAGGGCACTCATCACGAAGGCCTGGCGGAACCCGGAGAATCCGGAGGTACCCGTCAGCTGGATGAGCAGCTGGGTGATGCCGGAAAAATACCAGAAGAAGACAAACAGCCAGACGAACCCGGCCCAATCGAAACCTTTCGCAGACTTGTTGCTGCGTTCAAACACATTCATTCAGCGCTCCAGCCGATAAAACACTTCCATTTCCGGGACGTTGAACATCCCGGACGACGGAACTGGGCCGCGCGAATAGCGAGCGGCCATCAACCGTAAATTATCTGTTTCTGAATGTGAAAATTTTGTGAGTTGCCGGTATCGGCCCGACGTGCAGCGAGCGCAAGCAGTGCAGACCGCTTGCGCGTTGAGGAAGGATCAGACGTGAGGGACGCGGTGAGTGACAGGTAACGGCTTGGTCTCGTTTCCTTGCAGCAACAGACGCAGTTGGGTCAGCTCCTGTTTCAATTGATCGCGCTCGTCTTTCAACTGGCGCAATTCATCGCGACGGATAGTGACGTAAAGGGTTTGTGCTGGCTGTACGGCGTGTACTGTGCCCATTGCTCACCTCGCAAATGGCGTGTCTCAACTACAGGTAAGCCTCGCAACGGGAGGTCGACCTGCTATCGGCGCCAATTTTGATTTCTTTTTCCCTCGAAGGGAACTTTTTTATTTTGCATTGTCGTTGTGTCTTCGGCTTGATTGCAGGCGTTATCAGTCAGGATCGGGCACAATGCCCGGAAACTTCATGGCAACGCACCTGACTAAAGCTTCTTTGGGCTTCATTGGTCACGTTGCGCTATAACCTTTGACACACATTTATTTGTAGTAGGGAGCATCAGCACATGCAACTCGGGATTATTGGACTGGGCCGCATGGGCGGCAATATTGCGCGTCGCCTGATGCTCAACGGGCACACCACCGTTGTTTATGACCGCAATACCGCCTTCATCGAAACCCTGGCCGCGGAGGGCGCCACCGGTGTGGCCGACCTGCCGGCCCTGGTCGCCGGACTGGCCAAGCCACGAGCGGTGTGGGTCATGCTGCCGGCAGGCGCACCGACCGAAGACACCATCGACACGCTGAGCACCTTGCTCGAAGCCGGCGATACCATCATCGACGGCGGCAACACTTTTTATAAGGATGATATTCGTCGGGCGAAAACCCTGGCGGAAAAAGGTCTGCACTATATCGACGTCGGCACCTCCGGCGGCGTCTGGGGCCTGGAGCGCGGTTACTGCATGATGATTGGCGGTGATACCGAGACCGTCAAGCGTCTCGACCCGTTGTTTGAAACCCTGGCCCCGGGCCTGGGTGACATCCCGCGCACCAAGGATCGCAAGTCTGACGATGATCGCGCCGAGCGCGGCTACATTCACGCCGGTCCCGCCGGTGCCGGTCACTTTGTGAAGATGATCCACAACGGCATCGAGTACGGGATGATGCAGGCGTTCGCCGAAGGTTTCGACATCCTCAAGACCAAGTCCAGCGAGATTCTGCCCGAGGATCAGCGTTTCGACCTGAACGTCGCCGATATCGCCGAAGTCTGGCGTCGCGGCAGCGTGGTGTCCTCCTGGCTGCTCGACCTGACCGCTGATGCCCTGGCCAGCGATCCGAAACTCGAAGGTTTCTCAGGCTCGGTGGCGGACAGCGGTGAAGGCCGCTGGACGATCGAAGCCGCCATGGAACAAGCGGTACCGGTACCGGTGCTGTCGAACTCGCTGTTCTCGCGCTACCGCTCCCGTGGGCAAGGCACCTTTGGCGACAAGATTCTCTCGGCCCAGCGCTTCGGCTTCGGCGGTCACGTGGAGACAGCGAAAAAATGACCCACGGGATCCGCAGGAAATCCAAGACCGAGCCCGCACCGCCAACCACGCTGTTCCTGTTTGGCGCTCACGGAGATCTGGTCAAGCGTCTGCTGATGCCGGCGCTGTACAACCTCAGTCGCAACGGACTGCTCGGGGATGGCCTGCGGATCATCGGCGTTGACCACAACGCCATCAGCGATGAAGGCTTCGCGCAAAAACTCGAAGACTTCATTCGCAACGAGGTGGCCACCAAGGTCGGGAAGGGCGATCAAGCCCTTGATCCGGTCGTGTGGGCCAGGCTCGCCAAAGGAATCAGCTACGTCCAGGGCGATTTTCTGGACGACAGCACTTATCAGGCGCTGGCGGCGAAAATCGCCGACAGCGGTACCGGCAATGCGGTGTTCTACCTGGCCACCGCGCCACGCTTTTTCAGTGAGGTGGCCCGTCGTCTCGGCGCCGCCGGCTTGCTGGAGGAATCACAGGATGCCTTCAGGAGGGTGGTCATCGAGAAGCCCTTCGGCTCCGATCTGCATACCGCCGAGGCGTTGAACGCCTGCTTGCTCAAGGTCATGACGGAAAAGCAGATCTACCGGATCGATCACTATCTGGGCAAAGAGACCGTGCAGAACATCCTGGTCAGCCGGTTCTCCAACAGCCTGTTCGAAGCATTCTGGAACAATCACTACATCGACCACGTACAGATCACCGCCGCCGAAACCGTCGGTGTGGAAACCCGTGGCAGTTTCTACGAAAACACTGGCGCCCTGCGCGACATGGTGCCCAATCACCTGTTTCAGTTGTTGGCAATGGTGGCGATGGAGCCGCCAGCGGCCTTTGGCGCCGACGCGGTGCGTGGCGAAAAAGCCAAGGTGGTTGGCGCGATCCGGCCATGGACCGTCGAGGAGGCCCGGGCCAACTCGGTTCGTGGCCAATACTGCGCCGGTGAGGTAGACGGCAAGGCGTTGCCGGGTTATCGCCAGGAAAACAACGTGGCGCCCGACAGCACGACCGAAACCTATGTCGCGCTCAAGGTCATGATCGACAATTGGCGCTGGGTGGGTGTGCCGTTCTACCTGCGCACCGGCAAGCGCATGAGCGTGCGTGACACCGAGATCGTCATCTGTTTCAAGCCGGCACCTTACGCGCAGTTTCGTGATACCGAGGTTGAGGAGCTGAAACCCACCTATCTGCGTATCCAGATTCAGCCCAACGAAGGCATGTGGTTCGATCTGCTGGCCAAACGACCGGGCCAGTCGCTGAAAATGGACAATATCGAGCTGGGTTTTGCCTACAAGGACTTCTTCGAGATGCAGCCGTCCACCGGCTACGAGACCCTGATCTACGATTGCCTGACGGGCGATCAGACGCTGTTCCAGCGTGCCGACAATATCGAGAACGGTTGGCGTGCCGTGCAGCCGTTCCTCGATGCCTGGCAGCAGGACTCAAGCGTGCAGGACTACGCAGCCGGGGAAAACGGCCCCAAGGCCGGTGAGGAGTTGCTGGCCCGCGATGGTCGAGTCTGGCACCGTCTCGGGTAGCAACGCCAAATCCTGTAGGAGCGAGCTGACTCGCGATGGTCGTCAACGATAACGCTGGGGCGCTGACACCCCGCGGCGCTCTCAGGTTTTTCGCGAGCGTGCTCGCTCCTACAGGGATGGAGGGGGGACGGCAGGGTTACAGCCAGTAGCTGACGGCGTACCAGCCAAGCACGCCCATCACCACGGTATACGGCAACGCCATCCACACCATGCGCCCGTAAGACAGGCGAATCAGCGGTGCAATCGCCGACGTCAGCAGAAACAGAAACGCCGCCTGGCCGTTGGGTGTCGCCACGCTTGGCAGGTTGGTGCCGGTATTGATCGCAATGGCCAATGTCTCGAAATGCTCGCGGGTCATGGCGCCGGCAATAAAGGCGCGTTTCACTTCTGTGATGTAAATGGTCGCCACGAATACGTTATCGCTGATGGCCGACAACAGGCCGTTGGCGATAAACAGCATACCCGGCTGCTGATTCGCCGGCAGCGCCAATACCCACTGGATCAGCGGCGTGAACAGTTGCTGGTCGTGAATCACGGCCACCACGGCGAAGAACACCACCAACAAGGCGGTGAACGGCATGGCGTCCTTGAACGCGGTGCCCAGGCGGTGTTCGTCGGTGATGCCAGTGAACGCAGTGATCAGCACGATCACCATCAAGCCGATCAGACCCACCTCGGCGATGTGAAACCCCAGGCCGACAATCAGGATCAATGCGGCCACGCCCTGGACTATCAAAGCTGCACGCTGGCGTGTGGTGCGTTCGGCATCATCTTCTGCCGCGTAGTTTGCCAGCACCGCGCGAACGTTATCGGGCAGCACGGTGCCATAGCCGAACCAGCGCAGTTTCTCCAACAGCACGCAGGTCACCAGACCTGCCGCGAGCACCGGCAGGGATACCGGCGCAACCTTCAAGAAGAACTCCAAGAAATGCCAGCCCATCTCGTGGCCGATCAACAGGTTTTGCGGTTCGCCAACCAAGGTACAGACGCCGCCCAGTGCGGTGCCCACGGCGCCATGCATCAACAGGCTGCGCAGAAAGGCACGGAACTGTTCCAGATCGCCGTGATGCAGTGCCGGCAAGTGCTGGTCATCGCCAAATTCGCTGTCCTGGCGTGGATCATTACCCGAGGCCACGCGGTGATACACCGAGTAGAACCCCACGGCCGCACTGATGATCACGGCGGTTACGGTCAAGGCGTCGAGAAACGCCGACAGAAACGCCGATAAAAAGCAGAACATCAGGGCGAGCAAGGCCTTGGAGCGCACGCCGAGCAGCAGGCGTGAGAACAGGAACAGCAGCAAGTCCTTCATGAAGTAGATGCCGGCGACCATGAACATCAGCAGCAGGATCACCGGGAAGTTATGCAGCAACTCGTCATACAGCGCCTGGGGCGTTGTCATCTTCAGCAGCAGCGCTTCAACCAGCAGCAGGCCACCGGGCATCAACGGATAACATTTGAGCGCCATGGCCAGGGTGAAGATGAACTCCAGTACCAGCAGCCAGCCGGCTGCCACCGGACCCACCGTCCATAGCACCAGGGCATTGAGGATCAGAAAGCCGACGATGCAGACCTTGTACCAGCGGGGCGATTGCCCGAGAAAGTTGTGCGCGAACGCCTGGGCCATTGAACCGGACATCAGCTGCTCCTTGTCTTAAGAAGCGCGCAAGTTGCCGCAAGCGCGAGAGAAGATCAAGCGTAGGAAAAATACAGTGGCCTACGCCAGATAGCGTGCGACGATTGCCTTGTATGTGCCGTCCAGTGAGTAACCTCCTACAACGATGTTCCCATCGGCCTGCACGGCAACGCAGGTTGCCGTATCCAGGCTGCGACCGAAGCGGGTGCGCACCCATCCCGTGCCGTCGCCGAACCCGGCGTCGAGTTGCCCGTCGGGCAGATACCGCCCCAGAATGAAGTCTGCCTCGATTCCACCGATGGTGGAGCCAACTGTCAGTACAGTGCCGTCGGGTTGTGCTTGCGCGGCGGTCCATTGGCAGCCGCTGCGACCAATTTCCAGAAGCTGGGGCTGGCCACCGTGGCAATGGTTATCCGGGCGACCGTCGCTGTGGGTTTTAAATGCCAGGCAATGCATCGGGTCGCGGCTGCTGCCAAAACACAGCACGTCGCCATTCTCCTGCTGGACTACCCGGGTAACCTGCGCGTTGTGCCCCTGTGCCTTGAAGGTCATGAATCCATCGATGGCAAATTTTTCGTCGAGACTGCCGTCGGTTTGATAGCGCGCCAGCAGACCTTCTTCGGGAAAGTTGATCGATCCACCCACCAGGATTTGTCCATCGCGCTGCACCGTCAGGCAGCTTAGCCAGGTGTTCATCAGTAAATGCCTGACCATGACGAAACCGCGGCCATTGAACGAACTGTCCAGCGAGCCTTCCACGTCCAGGCGCATCAGCAGGCCAACGTGATCGGCGAGTTCGAAGTGGTGATTGGCCAGTAGCAGGATTCGCCCGTCCTTCTGTATGCCGACATCGCAGGCTTCTGCGCCGGGTACACCGGGAGGCAGCCAGGCATCACGCACTCCCCGGGACAGGTCGCCGGGCAAGCGCACCACGCTGCGCCCATTGTTGCCGAAGCCTTGAACGGGTAACCCCTGTGGATCAAACAGTGCCACGGCCGGCAGCGTGCGATGGGCGTCTTCGTAATGCAGGCCGGCCAGCAGGATATTACCGTCGGCCAACACCACGGCTTTGGCCCCCATGGCTTCGAAGCCCGGTTCGAATTGGCCGATGACACTGCCCTGTCGGCCAAATGCCAGGTCCGCTGAGCCATCTTCGAGCAATCTGGCCAGACCGAAGCGGCTGCCATCGGGCATTGTGACCTTCGCGGACACCAGCAAGCGACCCTGGGCATCTATTGCTACCCCGTTGGCCACGCTGCAAAGGCTGTCGGCAAAATACACCTGGGTTCTGCCGTTGGCGGCGAACGTGATATCGAGTTTACCGTCGTCGTTACGGGTGCAGGGGAAGGCAACAGCAGACTGGATTGACATGCACGCATCTCCTTGCGAGTTGGCCTGGTCCAGAGTCGGGATGGCGACTATCAGGAAAACATTCAATCCCCGAATGACAAGATGCACAACTGCAAGAACTAACAGGCGGAGGGTCGCTGTGTGCCACAACAGTGTCTTTTCGAACCACTGACTAGCCTGCAAATCAATCAGGCGATAGAAGTTCCACTCAGTCAGTGTCGATGAGTACAGTTGGCCGTAAAAGGCCAGTTAACTAACGAGAGGAGGGAGGAGCGGATTACCGGGAAGTAATCCGCAAGACAATTAGTGCGGCATCGACCACGATTGCAGCGTGTAGCCTTCCTCGCTCAATTCCGCGCGGGCCTGTTCCAGCACGTGTTCGAGCTGTTCGGGATCGGTATAGGCGCTGCTTGGAATCTGCGTGCGACCGATGTTGGTACTGGTGCGGTCGATAACCGTAAGAGTCAGTTCGCCGTTACCGTCCTGCGGGGCCCATGCCACACATTTAAATGGCTTGAATGCGCGATCAGCAATCAAAAGAGCTTCGTTGATACGGAGCGGGGCGTTCATAAGGTCTTCTCTCAATTATGCCCAATCAAGTGAAATGCCGAAGGTTGGGCTTACCGTTCGGTTTCTTACTTTTACTGATGCCCGCAAGCGCCCCCCGGGTCACACATAATCACAATAAATTTTCACTTTCTTGCATGTATTCAAGAGGGAACCTTGTTTTGAAAGCTGGCTGAAAGGAAATAGTCGTTAGGTAACTAATAAACCTGCTTCTTATAACTAGTTTGGTATCAACGCTATAGACAAACGGTACAAGGCCCCGTCAAATTCTTGCTAACGTTACAGCTAGGTCCGCCAAACGACTGTTTTTACTAAATATTCCTTAATTTTGGCGCCAAGGAACAGTCATGAGCGATGCGCCTGCCTTACGGCGGTTGTTAGTAGTGGACCCCTGCGATGACTGCTATCGCCTGCTCCCGGGATTGCGCTCTGTGGGCTGGGACGTGGATAGCTGCTCGCTGGAAAATGCCGCCGATCGCTCCTGTGACGTCGGATTGATCCGCTTGCAGCCCTATCACCTTGAGCGCCCCGACGCCGTCAAGGAATTGATCAGTCGCAGTGGTACCGAATGGATAGCAGTGCTGAATCAGGAAGTCCTGCGCCTGCAGAATGTCGGGGACTTTGTCTGCGAATGGTTTTTTGACTTTCATACCTTACCGTTCGATGTGGCGAGGGTGCAGGTTACACTGGGCCGCGCATATGGCATGGCACGCCTGCGCGGGCAGGGCACGGTACATGTCGACCAGCCTGAGCACGAGCTGCTGGGTGACAGCAAACCTATCCGTGAGTTGCGCAAGCTGCTGAGCAAGCTGGCACCGACGGAGTCACCGGTATTGATTCGGGGGGAAAGCGGCACGGGCAAAGAGTTGGTGGCGCGGACACTGCACCGACAATCCCAGCGTCACAGCAAGCCCTTTGTCGCCATCAATTGCGGCGCGATTCCCGAGCACTTGATCCAGTCCGAGCTGTTTGGTCATGAAAAAGGCGCCTTCACCGGTGCGCACCAGCGCAAGGTCGGGCGAATTGAAGCGGCCCATGGCGGGACATTGTTTCTTGACGAGATTGGTGACCTGCCGCTGGAGTTGCAGGCCAACCTGCTGCGATTTCTCCAGGAAAAACACATCGAGCGTGTTGGCGGCAGTCAGCCGATCCCGGTGGATGTGCGGGTCCTGGCGGCGACTCACGTCGACCTTGAATCTGCCATCCAAAAGCGCCGCTTTCGCGAAGACCTGTATTACCGCCTGAACGTATTGCAAGTGGTAACGGCGCCGCTGCGTGAGCGCCACGGCGACTTGTTGGTGCTGGCTAACCACTTTTCGCATTTCTATAGCCACGAAACCGGCCGGCGTCCGCGCAGCTTCAGCGAGGACGCACTGATTGCCATGGGCAAGCACGACTGGCCGGGCAATGTTCGCGAGCTGGCCAACCGGGTCAGGCGCGGCCTGGTGTTGGCCGAAGGCCGGCAGATCGAGGCCCGCGATCTGGGGTTGATCAGTCAGCAGGCCATTACCGCCCCCATGGGTACCCTCGAAGATTACAAGACCCGTGCCGAGCGCCAGGCACTGTGTGATGTATTGAGCCGCCACAGCGACAACCTGAGTGTCGCCGCCAAGGTACTGGGTGTGTCTCGGCCGACCTTCTACCGGTTGTTGCACAAACACCAGATTCGCTGATTGCAAAGATCGCAGCCTGCACCAGTTCCTCCAGGAGCTGGCTTGCTGGCGATGGCGGTCTTGAATATTGCGTTGTCCACCGCAACGCCATCGCCAGCAAGCCGACTCCTACAGATTTATGGGGGACCATGCAATCAGCGTGTACTCACATCGACGGGGTATGGTCGAAGGGTCAGAAGTAATAAGGAAGTTTCAGGCTGAACTGGAAGTCCGGGGCGTCGTCGGTCAGTCCGATGGACAGGTTAGGCACGATGGTCAGGCTGTCAGTGGCGGCAATCGTCATGCCGATATTGAAGTAACCGGCGTTGGCATCGCTGGATATCACCTTTTCCCACTCTCCACCGTCCTGTTTGATTTTGCTGTTGCGTTGCACCAGGTCAGAGACCGAGAACGACATGCTCATCTTTTCGTTCAACGCAAAAGCGATACCGGCCCCGATCTGGATACTGTCGCCGATTCGTACTTTACCCGGCGTCTTTTGATTGACCGTCGAACTGATGTCGTCGAACGACTCCTCCAGGTTGTGGGTATAGGACAAACTGCCGAACAACACTGCCGGGTCGAAGGTTTTAACCAGCGAGATACCTGGCGAGATCGACCAGACCCCGTTGCCGGTAGGCAGTGTGTCAGGCACGAACAGGTTGGAGTTGGCGTCGACCTGGCGCAGTTTGATACCGAATGGATCCTTGCCGGTGGGCGCCTTCACGCGCAAGGTCACCACCGCATCCGGCGTATTGACCGACTCGTCAAGGAACTTGTAGGCGATGCCGAAGTTGACGTCGCCGATATTCGGGTCCCGGGTAACGGATGCTTCGGAGGTGACGCCTGCCGAACCCTCGTTGCCGCCGCCGGATTGATACGTGGATTCGCGGTAGATCACCGGGACGTTCAGGTCGAACTGCCAGCGATTGTTGAAGTTGTAGCGACCGGTAAGGTCAAGGGTCCAGGTGTCGGCCTTGATTCGGTCCAGGTTGATGTTGCCCAGGAAGATCGAGTCCAGCGCAAGAAAGCCGTTGAGAATCAATTGCCGCGTATCGTAACGCGAGTAGGTTATGCCGGTTTCGACGCTGAACTTGCCGCCGCCGAAGAATCCGCTGGCTTCGTCATAGAGATTGGAAACGCTTTGGGCCGGTTGCGAGTCTTCTACCAGCGTTTGTCCATATGAGCTGCCGCCTGCGGAGGCTGGTGCTGCCCCGGTGCCCGTGGCGACTTTCGAATTGCCTTTCATATCCGCTGGTGACTTGACCAGGCGCTTGGGTGGCGGTGCTGCGGGCTGTTCTTCAACCTGGCGGACTCGTTGCTCGAGTACCGCCAAGGCTTTTTGTTGGGCTTCGTATCGTTGCTTCAACTCCAGCAACTCCTGTTTCAGAGCCTGTAGTTCGGCATCGGGTGCTGCCTGCAATACTGCCGCGGGGAATAGGGCGCTCAAACATACGACTGCACGCAGGGGTACTGATCGATACATGAAATATGCCGTCCCTTGATGCCCAATGTTCGAGCCTCAGGGTAGTTTAGTACCCCTGCGTACGAAGTGCGGTAAGTTGATTCAGATTGAAGTTCTGGCCACCCGTGCCCGAACCATCATTATTGAGAATCACACTCAGTTGAGTGAGGTTGTTGACCATATTGTTATTGCCCTGCAAGCGGGTGTTTTGTACCAGGCCACTCTGCGCGATTTTGTGCAGGGACGAACCCTGATTGTTATTGGCGGTAATCGCCATCTGGACCCCGCCACCGGTGGCGGAAACGGCGACACTGCCTGCTGCATTGTTGCCGCTGATCGTCTGGCCGGCTACCAGCGCCTCGCCCTGAGCGGGCAACGGTGCCGGGGCGATACTGGCCTCCTTGACGTCGATGGTGATGCTGTTGTTTGCCGTGTTGTCATCACCGGCGGCCCGTGTGACCTGCGTAATTGCCTGGCTGGTGTTCAGGCTGGCACCACCGAGCACTGTGCCGGAGCCCAGCGTGGGCGTTCTGCCGTTGCCTCTTTCCTTGATGGTTGATACGTAAAATTGCGGTTTTACCGTCGCGGCCTGAATTTGCATCGTAGTGGCAGCCCCGATCAGGTCGCCACTGGCATTGCGCCAGGTACTGCTCATGACCACGCCGAAACTGATAACGCGCCCCGGCATGACATACCGGCCGCGCAATTGGGCCAGCTCTTCATCCTTTATCTCGACGGGATTGAAATCATTGGCAAAGCCGGTGGTGCTCGTCACCAGACAAGCAGCGGCCAGCCAATAGGAGGTTTTCATTTACTGCTCCCGGAGCGTCCTGCCCTCTGTTTGTTGGCTTGTTGGCGATTAAAAAAAGTCGCTCTGTATGAAACCGAAATCCATCAATTCGGCATCTTTGACCGGGTTGAAGTTGTCCAGTTTGTACTTGGCAGTCAGCGGTTCCGGTGGACTGCGTAATGCATTGGTTTTGTCGTAACCGGGGCCTACGACCGCGAACACAATGCCATTCCAGCCTTTGACGAAGTCATCATGAGAGTAGCGCTTGTGACCGAGTACCGGATCGCCGATATAGACCCAGTTCCTGTCGGCGCGCTGCATCACCACGAAGTGCTTGTAACCACGAATCTCCATCAGGACCACTACCGGGATCGTGACTGCGTCGAGCCTTTCAGGCGGGATCTTGTAGCCCCGGGCGCGCATGCCGATACTTTCGATGTAGCGCTTCATGTCCAGCATGGAAAAGCCTTGCGTGCGCACCAGGTCCTGGTCGGCATTGATCAACATGCCTTTGATGACATGTTCTTCATCGACATCAAGCCAGTACGCCTGGCGCAGGACCGTTGCCAATGCCGCGGCGCCGCAGCTGAAATCGGTTTTCTGCTCGACGATATTGCTGAACTTGCGCTCACGCAAACTCTGCACCTGCTTGTACACCAGCACCCCGCCAGGCAAGGCGGCCACCGGCATCTGCCCAGCCTGGGTCAGGCCGGACAGGCAGAGGAGGGCGAACAGTGCAGCCTTGCGCATTGTCATCACGCCTTCGGACCGAGGAAAAGCCCCGTCGCCGGGGCTTTTATGTCGACCGCAATCACTAGCAGCCACTGCAACCTGCAGCGATGGAGAGCGAGTTGCTTTGCTGGTTGCCGGTACCGGCAGAGTTGTTGAAGCCAGCGTTGCCGGAGAAATTGTTGCCGACGTTATTGAGTGTTGCAGTGTTGGTGACAGGGTTCCAGCCCGCCGGGGTCACCATTTGTTGGGTGGTTACGCCAGCCAGACCTGTTGCGCCAACGGCGACGAAGGCTCTGTTGTTGGCCGTGAGGCCGGACGAGCTTTGGTTGGCTGCCGCCGCTGCGACTGCTACACGTCCGCCGGACACGGCAATCGCCAGGTTGTTTTTCTGTTGGTTGAAGCTGCCGGCCGAGTTGTTTACGCCAATGTTACCAGAGCCATTGTTACCCACGTTGGTCATGTTGGCGTTGGCTGCGCTCGCGCGGTTTCTGGCGGTGTTGCCAGAGATCGTCTGAGACGCGCTCGTGACAGCGATTGCACTGCCGAAGATGAAGCTTTCGTCTGCGGTCGCCAGTGCGGCAGCGTTATCTTGCTGGTTGCCGTCGCCGGAGGCATTGTTCATGCCCAGGTTGCCGTTTGAGGATTCTGCCGAATCTCTGACCCTGGCATCATTTTGGGTGCCCTGGTTGCGTACTGAGCCGGTGTTGCTCTCCTGCTCATCCACCACGACGGCCCCGGCGCCCGCAGTGATCTGCAGAACTTGGTCCAGCGACGGGCCTGCAGGCTGATTGCCATTGCCTTGGTCATCGTCAGGCGCGGCGGCTTGAACTGCGAATGCCATCACCGCTGCCAGAGCGAAAACCATTGGTTTCAAGGCCATTGTAGAGTTCATGGTGATCTCCGTGCTTATGCGTTATTCAAATGTTGTTACTTTTCTAATTGCACTGCCTTCGGGTCATTCAGCGACCCGGATGCTTAGGGTGTTAGTCATGCGGTTGCCTACACCGGCACTCTGGTTGACCTGGATCACTCCCCGGCTACCAGCAAAGGCCTGGTCGCTTGTCACCACCTGGCGAGCGCCGGTTGGGGCGCCACTTGCCCCCGAGCCAGGTAGCAACGCCACGTTTTGTTGAGAAAGGGCGCTGTCGTCCACGGCTTGCGGTGCAGCGCTGACGCTGATTCGCATGGCGTTGGCCATCTGGTTGTTGGCCCCCGCACCCTGGTTCACACCCAGGACGCCGTTGCCATTACTGAAAGATGTGCCGCCGAGGGTGGTGGTTGCATCAACCGATCTATCGGCCTGGGTGTTGATTTTCTGATTGATGCGGGTGGTGGCGCTCGCGTCGGTACCGATGGCGATTGCACGGACGTTGGCCTGCTGATGCTGATCACCCGAGGCCTGGTTGACGTTAAAGTTGCCTTTGTAGCGGGTGCCGGCATCCACCATGCTGGCGTTGTTCACCGTGCTGACCCCGGAGTCGGCCATCACGCTGGTGCACCCGAACAGGGCAAGGAACATGAGGAAATGCCGCATCTCATTGACCTCCAGCCAGTCTGCCCAGTGGGGCGAGGCCGGAACTCATGGCGCGGTTGACGGTCCCCGAAATGGCGTTGCCGCTGCCGCCGCCGTGACTGGCGCGCATGCCGGGCATACCATTGGGATTGCTGATGACGTTGAGGCCTTGCATACCGTTCAGGTGCTGGCCATTACTACTGCGCAGGGCGGTACCGGTGGTGACGCCGGCAATGTCTGCGTCGCTCAGTTCGCCGGTGACCCGTGCCGATGGGTTGGCGTTGATGGTGCTCGGATAGGGGTCCCTGCCACCATTGCGACCGAAATACTGCGGCTGTACATCGCGTTGCAGCACGATGACACCGTTGCCTTCAGCCTGGACGTCGAATGTGAGGAGCGTACTGGCAGCACCTGCGATCAGCAGGAGGCAGGACAAGCCTTTATCGATGAACATCCCCACGGCACAATTCCTTCTTTATGTGGGCTGGCAGGGATAAGGAGCGAAAGCTGTGCCGGTTTTTGATTTCATTGAAAAATCAATAGCTTGCAGAATTTGGCCGATAGATCAATGTTGATTCTGTATCAGTCCTGAGACATAACTACCGGGTTGGGACCCGATAAAGTCGTTGCACCGCTCTGGAACAGGGGTTCTAGTCGATGTGTTTCAAAGTCGTGACAGGTCAGGTCGTTAAACGATGAGGGGCTTTTAAACGGGCCACTTGCGCAGGGGAGTGTGTTTCAGCAGCGGACAGTTTTTTCCTGGATCAGGGGAGCGAATGGGGCAAATGCCCCGAATTCAGGGTCAGGGATGCAAAAGTCGAGTCACGCAGTCGAGTGCCTGAAGCCGGCGTTGTGCCCAGTTTCCATCCAGAATCTGAACAGCTTGGCCGTGGCTGTCGAGCCAGACCTGAGTCCTGTCGAAAAATGCCTGGCGTTCGCCCAGGTCGGGCTGGCAGCGCTGACCATCATCTGTCCATTCGACGTCTTGCGGTGACAACAGCAGGTGCAAGTCATAGTGCCGGGCCAGCAGGGCTTGTTCGATCCAGGCCGGGCATTCGCCAAACAGGGTCTGGCTCCAGAGGATGTTGCTCAGCAAGTGGGTGTCGAGAATCAGCAGTTGCGGGTGTCTGGCGCGAGCCTCGTCCTCCCATCGCAATTGCCCGGCAGCAATGTCGGGGATGTCGGCAAGGGTGGTGTCCCGCGGATTCTGCTCTATGAAGTGGCGCACATACTCGTCCACTCGAACGCCGCCGAAATGTTCCTGCAACCCGGCTGCCAGCCAACTTTTGCCGCTGGATTCCGGACCGGTCAGCACCAGGACTTTCATGCGCGTAACGCCGGATCGGCGCGCCATTCACGCCAGCCCTGCACGGCGATAATCGCGAACAAGCCATACAGGGTGGCGGTCAGGTACAGCTCTTTATAAACGAACAACCCAACGAAAATCACATCCAGGGCAATCCACAGCGCCCAGCATTGCACCCGTTTTTGCGCCATCCACACCTGCGCCACCAGGCTGAATCCGGTGAGCGCCGCATCGAGCCAAGGCTGCGCGGCATCGGTCCAGTGGGCCATGGCCGCGCCCAGCAACAGGCTGCCGAATGCGCCAATCGACAGGCTGATGGCTACGGCCCTGCCACCCAGGCGGCTGACCGCGCGGCCCTGTAGAGTTTGCCCGGGGCGGGTCCATTGCCACCAGCCGTACAGCTGCAAGCCGGAGTAAATCACTTGCAGCAGCATGTCCGAATACAGCTTCACCGTAAAAAATATCCAGCTGTAAAGCAGCACCATGACCAGGCCGATCGGCCAGCACCAGGGGTTCTGTTTGACCGTCAGCCAGACGGCAATGACACCGAGGGCGGCGGCAAACAGTTCAAGCCCGGACATGGAGGTTCCTTGGAGGAAATGGAAGAGGGGGCGGATTGTACCCGCCGGCCGCGAGGTTTTCGAACTGCCTTTGTTGTTCTTGTAATAAACCGTCTCCAGCCTGCCTTGGCAGCGGATGTCCAAATACGCGGCAGCGTTTACCGGGCTTGTCTGATAGGATTTCGGCCCCGAATGGAAAGCTCTCGGTCCTGAATGATTTATCAGCGGACTTTCACAGTTCTGTGGGGGCTGTTTCACGCGGGATTTCAGTTACGCTCATCGCAATGATTGCTTTGAAAAATACTATTGGGGCATGCAGGTGCATAGCCTTTTGGGGGATTGATGGATCTTTGGACCGCCTTTCAGGCATTGATTCTTGGGGTTGTAGAAGGGCTGACGGAGTTTCTGCCCATTTCCAGTACCGGCCACCAGATTATCGTGGCCGATTTGCTCGAGTTCGGTGGTGAGCGGGCAATGGCTTTCAACATCATCATTCAGCTCGGTGCGATTCTGGCGGTGGTGTGGGAATTTCGTCGCAAGATCTTCGATGTGGTTATCGGTTTGCCGACCCAGCCGAGTGCCAGGCGTTTTACCGCCAACCTGCTGATCGCATTCCTGCCGGCCGTGGTATTGGGGGTGATCTTCGCCGACCTGATTCACCATTACCTGTTCAACCCGATCACCGTGGCCAGCGCCCTGGTGGTTGGCGGGGTCATCATGTTGTGGGCCGAGCGCCGTCAGCACCAAGTGCACGCCGAGACGGTGGATGACATTACCTGGAAGGACGCCCTGAAAGTCGGCTTCGCCCAGTGCCTGGCGATGATTCCCGGCACTTCGCGCTCGGGCTCGACGATCATTGGCGGTTTGCTGTTCGGCCTGTCGCGCAAGACGGCTACCGAGTTCTCGTTCTTCCTGGCAATGCCAACCATGGTCGGTGCTGCGGTGTACTCGGGCTACAAGTACCGTGATTTGTTCGTGCCCGCGGATTTCCCGGTGTTTGCCGTCGGTTTCGTCACCGCATTCATTTTCGCCATGATCGCCGTGCGCGGCCTGCTCAAGTTCATCGCCAACCACAGCTATGCGGCATTCGCCTGGTATCGGATCGTGTTCGGTTTGCTGATCCTGGCCACCTGGCAGTTCGGCTGGGTCGACTGGACTGCGGCCAAGCCGTGAGCCAATACAATGCACGCAGCCAGCCTGGCCGCCAGCCCGCTGGGCCAATACGCAACCCACGGCTGAAATGGCTGGTGTTTGCGGTGCTGTGTGCATTGCCGCTGACGGGCTCGATTACGTTCTGGCTGCGAGGGGTGTCGCTGGTTCCCCTGGTGGCCTACGGCATTTTCAGCGTGCTGGCGTTCTTGCTGTACTGGCGCGACAAGCGCAAGGCCCAGGCCGATCAATGGCGCACCCCGGAAAACGTCCTGCACGCACTGGAGTTCGCCGGTGGCTGGCCAGGTGCCTTGCTGGCCCAGCAAGTGTTCCGGCACAAGACGCGCAAGGTTTCCTTTCAACTGGTGTTCTGGTTCATCGTGTTGCTGCATCAGGTGTTCTGGATAGACCTGTTGTTTCTCGGCTCGCACCTGTCCGGTGCGTTCCGCTAATCAAGGTTCAAAGCAGCAATCCGACCTGAATGCACTTGGGCAACCTGCCGACCACCAATTGGTGGGACCGTCGCAACAGGTCTTGCAGCTCATCACGGCCCAGCGGGTAGGGGGTTTGCATGATGATCCACTGGGCGCGGGCCAGATAGGGAGCCGGGGCAATTCCCGGGCGGTCGCAATGGCCGAGAAACAAATCCTTATCAACCTTGAAGGCCAGGGAATCGCCGCGCAGGCCCTGCAAGGCGAACATTTTGTTCCCGGCAACCGAAAACACCCGCACGCCACCCCATTTGTAATCTTCCCGCGCTCCAGGCAAGGCAAGGCAGAACGTCGCGACTTCTTCTTCACTCATGCGTGCGCCTTTCATAGCAATCGTTCTCCACAGGCCTCGAATGATTCCACAAGATGGTCGATCCAGGCGCGTACCGCCGGCATCACTCCGCGCCGATGAGGGTAGACCGCCTGCAGCCAGCCACCCGGCAGGGACCAGTCGGGCAACAACTGCACAAGCGAGCCATTTTCCAGTTCCTGTTCGCAATACATCATTGGCAGCATGGTAAAGCCCAGGCCGCCAAGGGTACTGGTCTTGCGTACGATGAAATCGTCGATGCCCAGGCGCGCTTCGAGCGCCAGTTCAACGCTTTTGCCCTGCAGATCGAGCATGCGGATATGCACCATGCGATCAGGTTCGAGGGCGCCGAGCACCGGTAGGGTTTTCAGATCGTCGGGGTGACTGATTGCACGGCCATGCAAAAAACCGGGACTGGCGACCATTATCATCTGCGCCTGACGCAGGCGGCGGGTGACCAGCAGTGGGTCTTCGTCACCCAGTTCGCGTACCCGCAACGCGACATCAATACCCTCGTTCACCAGGTCGACGCGGCGGTTGAGCAGCATGACTTCCAGTTGCACCTTGGGAAATTTTTCCAGGAAGTCGCGGATCACCCCCGGCAGGATTTCGTGGGCCAGCCCCACCGGGCAGGACACCCGTAACCGGCCCCGGGGTTCGCTGGACATGCTGAGCACCGCCTCGTCGGCCATTTCCGCTTCCAGCAGCATGGCCTGGCAGTGCCTGAGGTAGCGTTCGCCTACGGCGGTCAGCTTCAGCTGGCGGGTGGTGCGCTGCAATAGCCGGGCACCCAGGCGCTCCTCCAGTTCGGCAATGCGCCGGGACAACCGCGATTTGGGAATGCCCAGCAGTCGTCCGGCCGCGGCGAAACCTCCGGCTTCCACGACTTTGGCGAAGTAATACAAGTCATTGAGATCTTGCACGGTGCGAGCCTTATTGTCCTGTCTGTGGGACAAACTATCGCATTGTTGCCGTCTAATCAGCCATTGGTTTCGCCTGTAGGATTGTTTCCATCAGGTCGCCCTTGTGGGCGATCCTCACCTGGAGACCCCACATGAAACTACTGCATATCGATTCGAGCATTCTTGGCGATAACTCGGCTTCCCGTCAGTTGAGTGGTGAAGTGGTCAAAGCCTGGCAAGCCGCCGAGCCCGCCGCCGTCGTGACTTACCGTGACCTGGCCGCCGATGCTATCAGCCATTTCTCGGCCACCACGCTGGTCGCTGCCGGTACGACCGCTGAACTGCGTAATGCGGCGCAACAGTACGAAGCCGAGCTGAGTGCGCAGACCCTGGCCGAGTTCCTCGCCGCCGATGCCGTGGTGATTGCAGCGCCTATGTACAACTTCACCATCCCTACGCAATTAAAGGCCTGGATCGACCGCATTGCCGTTGCCGGTCAAACCTTCCGCTACACCGAAGCCGGTCCTGAAGGGCTGTGTGGTGGCAAGAAAGTGGTGGTCGTCTCGACTTCCGGTGGCATGCACGCCGGCCAGGCGAGCGGTGTGGCCCACGAAGAGTATCTGAAGGTGCTGTTCGGCTTCATCGGCATCACCGACATCGAGTTCGTTCGCGCCCAAGGCCTGGCCTACGGCGATGAAGTGCGCAACAAAGCCATGAGTGACGCTCACACGCAAATCAGCGAGCAGTTGTTCGCTGCCGCGTAAGATTTGCGTAAAAGGCAGCAAGCGTTCAGGTAAGCCAAAAAAAAACTCTGTATTCTGGATACGCAAGTACCAGGTGCGGAGTTTATTGTTTCTGGTCGTTGCAGGATTTCATCTTGTGGCTCGAGTTATGCAGTCACAGGTGAACGTCTCAAGGTCCGGTAACAGGGTGGGGCATCCCATGATGCGTCTTTGTGCAGCTTTATTGATTTGCCTGCTCGCCAGCCTGAATACAGTGCACGCCGCGCCTGCGTCCCGTCCTCACTGGAGTGTCGGCTTCCACGAGCTGACGTTCCTCGATCCGCTTGATCTGCAACCGATGCGGGCCATCGCGTTCTATCCTTCCAGCGACCGTGAACACACCAGCAAGCTGGAGGGCTATACGGTCGAGGCCGGGGAGGACGTCAAGGTCGCCATCGGCCGCTTTCCAATGCTGATGCTGTCCCACGGTAATGCCGGAACACCTCTGGCGCTGCACGACCTCGCCACGTCTCTGGCGCGCAAAGGTTTTGTGGTGGTGGCGGTGATCCACCCCGGTGACAATTCCAGGGACCACAGTCGCCTCGGTACTTTGAGTAACCTCTACGGACGGCCGATCCAGATTTCCGAAGCCATTACCGCTACCTTGGGCGACCCTATGCTGGCGCCCTTCGTCAATGCCGGGCAGGTGGGTGTCATTGGCTATTCGGCAGGCGGCGAGACCGCATTGATTCTGTCGGGCGCGACGCCGGACCTGGATCGCCTGCGTCGCTACTGCCAGGAGCGCCCGGATGATCACGATGCCTGCAACACCCGAGGGGAACTGATTGTCGACCGCGATGATTTGCAACCGGTCGCTGATCCACGCGTCCACGCCTTGCTGCTGATGGCTCCGTTGAGCCTCAAGTTTGGTCGCCACACCCTGGCCGATGTGCACGTGCCGGTGCTGCTTTACAGCGGCGATGGCGACAAGTTGGTGGCCTTCGACAAGAACGCTGCCGCACTGGCGCGCAAACTGCCCGTCGCCCCGGATTTCAAATTGCTGGCCGGGGCAGGGCACTTCGTGTTCATGGCGCCGTGCAATGAGGAGCAGATCGTCTCGATGCCGGCGTTGTGCACCGATGCCGACGGTGTCGATCGGGCGGATATTCACCGCAACCTTATTTCCGAAGCCGGAAGCTTTTTCTCGCGCACCCTCGGCAGAGCCACACGGGCGGGGATGCAGACCGCCGATCAATAGGCGATGACCGGCGCTTATCATTATCCGTTACTTTTCGGCCAAAGCTGTTTCCAGGGTTTGTACCCTGGCATTCAGTTCGCGAACCGATTCAATTAACGGTGCGACAAGTTTTTGATAATCCACTTGAAGGCGATCACCTTCAGTGCGGACCAGCTGAGGGTAAACTTTTTGTACGTCCTGAGCGATAAGTCCTACATCAGCCTGGTTGTTTTGTTTCCAGTTGAATGTTACGCCATTCAGTTTAAGCAGGTTCTGGGTTGGGTTTTCCAAAGGTTTCACATTTTGTTTCAGACGTTCATCACTGAACGGGCAACATTCACCGCCAATGCCACCTGGGCCGCCTACGTCATAGCAGACACCATTGTGGCAGATTTGCTGTTGAACCGAGTCTTGCGCATGGACGGTGGGGGAAAGTAAAAACACCAGCGTCGGAGCGAGGAGTGTCAGTGTTGTACGCATTATATGTATTTCCTGAATTCGAGTTGATGAAAGTGCGTGTTCGATAGTTTGTCGAAGTTGATATTTAAAACAACGATGGCACTCTGCATTAATCGATTCGGGATATTGCATGTTATTGAGTCTGGAAGCGTTTTAATGGATTTATATAATGGCTATTTCAACTGGCCATACTCATGGCGCGACGTGACAGCAACAAAGTGAGAAAAAGCCCGGTCACCGACAGTAGCGCCGCACAAAAGAATATCCACGAATACCCAAGGTTCAACGCCACCGCACCCATCAAAGGGCCGGCAATCGCCAGCGCCAGATCGAAAAATACCGCGTACGCACTCAGGCCCGCGCCACGGCTGGAATTGGGCACCTGCTTGATCGCTTCAACGCCCAGAGCCGGATACACCAGCGACAGGCCAAAACCGGTCAGCCCGGCGCCGATCAAGGCATAACCTGCCGATGGCGCGAGCCACAGCAGTACCAGGCCAACCGTTTCGATGCTCATGCAAACAATGGCAGAAGCGAATCCGCCAAAGCGGTTGATGCTGGAAATGAACAGCAGGCGCGACAGGATGAAACACACGCCAAAAACTGTCAGGCAGTACGCTGCGCCTGTCCAGCCACGGCTGACGTAAAACAAGGTGATGAATGTCGTCAGGGTGCCGTAGCCGATCGAGGCCAGGCTAAGGCTGGCGCCAAAGGGGGCTATACGCCCGAACACCGCCCGGAACGGCAGGCGCTCGCCGCGAACCACCGGCACCGAAGGCTTGCCACGAATCAACAGCAATGCCGCCAGGGCCAGCAGCGACAGCGCAATCCCGAGGCTGGCGAATCCCAGGCGGTCGACCATCACCACACCCAAGGGGGCGCCTATGGCAATGGCGCCATAGGATGCGATGCCATTCCAGGAGATCGATCGAGCGGTGTGTTCAGAGCCGACCTGGCCCATGCACCAACTGATGGTGCCGACACCGATCAGACCCTGGGCAACACCGAGCAACAGTCGTCCGGCGATCAGGATCAACAGGCTGACGAGGGGCAAGCTTTGCAACAGGACCGACAGCCAGGTCAGCACACCACTCAACACAATGCCTGACAAGCCGTAAATGATCGCGCGCTTGGTGCCGATATTGTCCGACATGCGCCCGGCCATGGGGCGGCTGAGCAGGGTGGCGAGGTATTGTGAACCAATGGTCAGGCCGGCAATGACGGCGCTGAAACCCAGTTGATCATGGACATAGCCGGGTAATACGGCAATTGGCAGACCGATGCAGAGAAAGGCAACAAAGGTATAGAAAACAATTGAGACGATCTGCAAGGTGATCGCCATGGAGCTTTGAGGAGGCACTTGCTGCGCAGGCATGAGGGCGGGTTCGCGAGCGTCGGTGGAAGAGCAGCATGATGGCGTGGCGGGGGAATAAAAGAAAGCAGGCTAACGATCAAAAGATCGCAGCCTGCTGACAGAGCCGGATGAACGCAAAACCTGTAGGGGAACGCGACCCCCTGTAGGAGCGAGCCTGCTCGCGATGGTCGTCAACGATTACGCGTGATTGCCGGTTTTACGCGGCGCTCTTTAGTCCATCGCGAGCAGGCTCGCTCCTACAGGTGCCGCGATCCCGTGTGGCCTTTAAAACACCACACCCTGGCTACGCAGGTAGTCATCGTAGGTGCCGCTGAAGTCGGTCACGCCATTCGGGCTCAGCTCGATGATGCGGGTGGCCAGGGACGATACGAACTCACGGTCGTGGCTGACGAAGATCAGCGTGCCCGGGTAGTTTTCCAGCGCCAGGTTCAGCGCCTCGATCGACTCCATGTCCAGGTGGTTGGTCGGTTCGTCCATCACCAGTACGTTCGGCTTTTGCAGGATCAGCTTGCCGAACAGCATGCGGCCTTGCTCACCACCGGAAATGACTTTGACCGACTTGAGGATCTCGTCGTTGGAGAACAGCATCCGTCCCAGGGTGCCGCGAATGACCTGCTCGCCCTGCGTCCACTGGCCCATCCAGTCGAACAGGCTGACATCGTCTTCGAAGTCGTGGGCGTGGTCCTGGGCGTAGTAGCCCAGCTCCGCGCTTTCGGTCCACTTCACGGAGCCGGCGTCCGGGGTCAGCTCGCCCATCAGGGTGCGCAGCAGGGTGGTCTTGCCGATACCGTTCGGGCCGATGATCGCCAGGCGCTCGCCGGCTTCGACGGTGAAGCTGAAGTTCTTGAACAGGGTCTTGCCGTCGAAGCCCTTGGACATCTGCTCGATGGTCACGGCCTGGCGGTGCAGCTTCTTGGTCTGTTCGAAACGGATGAACGGGCTCACGCGGCTCGATGGCTTGACCTCGGCCAGCTGGATCTTGTCGATCTGCTTGGCGCGGGAAGTGGCCTGCTTGGCTTTCGAGGCGTTGGCCGAGAAGCGGCTGACGAACGTCTGCAGTTCGGAGATCTGGGCTTTCTTCTTGGCATTGTCCGACAGCAACTGCTCGCGGGACTGGGTGGCCGCCGTCATGTACTCGTCATAGTTGCCCGGGAACAGGCGCAACTCACCGTAGTCCAGGTCAGCCATGTGGGTGCAGACGCTGTTCAGGAAGTGACGGTCGTGGGAAATGATGATCATGGTGCTGTTACGCGCCTTGAGAATCGTTTCCAACCAGCGAATGGTGTTGATGTCCAGGTGGTTGGTCGGTTCGTCGAGCAGCAGCACTTCCGGATCGGAGAACAGCGCCTGGGCCAGCAATACCCGCAGTTTCCAGCCTGGAGCCACTTCGGACATCGGGCCGAAATGCTGTTCCAGGGGAATACCCAGGCCCAGCAGCAGTTCACCGGCACGGGATTCGGCGGTGTAGCCGTCCATTTCGGCGAACTCGGTTTCCAGTTCAGCCACGGCCATGCCGTCTTCTTCACTCATTTCCGGCAGCGAGTAGATACGGTCGCGCTCGGCCTTGACCTTCCATAGCTCTTCATGGCCCATGATCACGGTATCGATCACGGTGAATTCTTCGTAGGCGAACTGGTCCTGGCGCAATTTACCCAGACGCACGTTCGGCTCCAGCATGACCTGGCCGCCGGAAGGCTCGAGGTCATCGCCGAGAATTTTCATGAAGGTCGACTTGCCGCAACCGTTGGCGCCGATCAGACCGTAACGGTTGCCACCGTTGAATTTGACCGAAACGTTTTCGAAAAGCGGCTTGGCGCCGAACTGCATCGTGATGTTAGCTGTAGAAATCAAAGGTTTTTCCTGCGAAGCATTCAGAGTGGCCAGGGTTGCGCCTGTACCGCGCTTGACCCGAGTCAAAGTGCGCTGAGCCGGGATGGTTGCCCGTGATCAACGAGGAGCGCGTAAAGTTTGGCGGCGATTGTACTGGTCTGGCTCTTTAAACGATAGGGCGTTGAGGATCCTGTGACGCTTTGACAGCCTGACAGGACAGATTTTCACAGTTTCAGGTTAACTATTGGTTACAAACTGTGGCTAAAATGCCACCTGTCAGCCTGATGCCGATCGTCGGCAGGGCTCAACGATGTGCTACGAGGCCGGCGGTTCGTAACCGGATGCTACCTGAGACTCAAGGTCTGCCTGGCCGGCAAGGGGCGCAGTCTGTTCACTTCTGACCTGTGACGATATTTGTGAAACTCATCATTGCCGTTATCTATCTGGTATCGATTGCGTATGTCCATCTGCGTGGTCGAGTGCGCCATAAGCTGGGGCGCCAACTGAGCGATCACTCGACGTTTCTGGCGCCGATCAATTGCTTCCTTTACTTGTGCTCGAAAATTCCCAACAAGCCTTACCTCAATCCTGCGGATTTTCCGGATCTGAGCCCCTTGCAGGCCCATTGGGAAGAAATTCGCGCCGAAGGCCAGAACTTGCTTCGGGCCGGTGAAATCAAGCGTTCGAACCAATACGACGACGTCGGCTTCAATTCGTTTTTCAAGACTGGATGGAAACGCTTTTACCTGAAGTGGTACGGCGAAAGCCATCCGTCAGCGATGAAGCTCTGCCCGCGCACCACCGAGCTGGTTCAAAGTATCGGCTCGATCAAGGCCGCGATGTTCGCCGAGTTGCCACCGGGCTCCAAGCTGGTGCGTCACCGCGATCCCTATGCCGGTTCCTACCGTTATCACTTGGGCCTGGAAACGCCCAATGACCCCGGTTGCTATATCAATGTCGATGGCGAGAACTATCACTGGCGCGATGGCGAAGCCGTGATGTTCGACGAGACCTATATTCACCACGCCGAAAACACCACGCAGAGCAACCGCATCATACTGTTCTGCGATGTCGAGCGCCCGATGAAGTATCGCTGGGCGGCCGCGTTCAATAGCTGGTTCAGCCGCAATGTGATGTCTGCGGCAGGGGCACCGAATGATGCTGGCGACAAGGTCGGCGGGATCAACCGTCTGTTCGGTAAAGTCTATAAGTTCCGCCTGCGCGGCAAGGAACTGAAAAAGCGTAACCGAAAGCTTTATTACCTGCAGAAATGGTCGATCTTTGCCGGATTGCTGGCAGTTTTTGTTCTGATCTGATTCATGGTTTGAGGCCGGTGCATCCAATCGGTCACTTACTGACTTTTTTCCTCGCTGCCGGTTTGGTGCTCGCCTTCGGTTTGGCTGGAGCCTTACTGGCGCTTTTGCCCCCGAGGCTGCGTTTGAGCAGTTCAGTCAGATCAATGACATCTGCCGTTTTACGCTCTTCTTCGCCCGTGGCGGTTTCAACGTTTTCGATCTTGCCTTCATGGGCTTTCTTGTCCACCAGGGCCATGATTTTTTCTTCGAAACTGTCGCGGTAATCCTCCGGTGACCAGTCGGCGCTCATGTCTTGCACCAGGCGTTTGGCCATGTCCAGTTCACCTTTGGCCAGCTCGGCTTTGGTGACATCGGCCCCCAGTGCCAGCTCGTCCAGGCTGCGTACCTCCGCCGGCCAACGCAGTTTTACCAGCACCATGGCCGACTCCATTGGCATCAATGCCGCCAGGTACTGACGGGTGTGCAACACCACGCGGGCGAGCGCCACCTTGTTGGTTTTGGTCAGGGTTTCGCGCAGCAACGCATAGACCTTGCCGCCGCGTTTGTCCGGTGCCAGGTAGTAGGGCGTATCGATGTTCTGCAAAGGAATCTGATCGCTGTCGACAAAAGCAAAAATGTCGATGGTCTGGGTTGAGAGGGGGTGAGCGGAGCGAATTTCCTCCTCGCTCAACACCACGTATTGGCCCTTTTCATATTGCACACCTTTGACGATGTGCTCCTTGGTGACTTCCTTGCCAGTGATCTTGTTGACGCGTTTGTAGCCCACCGGGTCCATGCTGCGGCTGTCGAGCCAGTCGAAGTCCACTCCTTGCGAAGACGTGGCCGAAACGAGTGCCACGGGGATATGCACCAGGCCGAAACTGATTGCGCCTTTCCAGATTGCCCGTGCCATGGTCGTCTTCCTGAAAGTGATGTTCAGGTGACCTGTGGCCGCGGGCAAAAGTTTCGATGGCTTTTGCGCCCCGCTGCGGTCTCGGATCAACTTCGTGTTACATCTTGGCGGGGAGGTTTTGATTAACAAATCCGAACCCCGGGCGTAGCGTGGTATCGAAGACTTTATCCACGCTGACGCACAGAGGCTCCCCATGAATCGATACGTGATTGGCGCAATAGCCCTGGCCCTGAGCGCAGCCCTTAGCCCACCGGCCGTGGCGGATACCTCTTTTCCTCTGCAGCCTTCTTTGCAGGTAGCGCAAAACCTGCCGGGCAGTACCCGCAACAATCCGTACAACAGCCCGATCCGCCGGGTCAATCCCAACAGCATGCAGGGTACTCAACCCGGTGCCCCGGCAATCCGTGGCCCCAACACGGTACCGGTGCCACGCCCGCCGACACTGGATAACGGTGGTATCGGCAATCGTTATCCGCAGCAGACAGCCCCGGCGAGCCCGCCGGTATTCATCCCCAATCCACCCTCTCGGGATGCCGGCACCGGCAACCGTTGAACGGCAGGCTGCGGCCCGCCGGCCATTCTGACGAAAAAAGGAATTGTGCATGTTGCGTAAAACCCTTCTCGCCACCCTCTGTGCCAGCGCATTGATCAGCACCACGACGACGGCATCTGCGGCGCCGATGCAGGAAATGAAAAGCGAACAGGGCACTGTTGAGGTCACTGCGATCGTGACCGGACTGGAGCATCCCTGGGCCTTGGCGTTCTTGCCCGATCGTACAGGCATCCTGGTGACGGAGCGGCCCGGCAACCTGCGCCTGGTGACGGCCGACGGCAAGCTGTCGGCACCGCTCAGCGGAGTGCCCAAGGTCTGGGCCAAGGGGCAGGGCGGCTTGCTCGATGTAGCGCTGTCACCTGACTTCAAGCAGGACCGGATGGTTTATCTGTCCTACGCCGAGGGCGGTGGCCAGGGCGACAAGGCCGGCACCGCGGTCGGGCGCGGGCGGCTGTCGGAGGACCTGACAGCCATCAAGGATTTCCATGTGATCCTGCGCCAGGAACCCAAACTATCGGTAGGCAACCATTTTGGCTCGCGACTGGTGTTCGATCGTGACGGCTATCTGTTTGTCACCCTTGGGGAGAACAACGACCGCCCGACCGCCCAGGACCTCGACAAGCTGCAAGGCAAAGTGGTGCGCATCTATCCGGACGGCAAGGTGCCCAAAGACAATCCCTTTGTCGGTCAGGCCAGTGTGCGCCCGGAAATCTGGTCTTACGGCCAGCGCAACCCGCAAGGTGCTGCGCTCAATCCGTGGACTGGCACGCTCTGGGAAAATGAACACGGCCCCCGGGGCGGCGACGAGATCAACGTCATTGAGCGAGGCAAGAATTACGGCTGGCCGCTGGCGACCCATGGCATCAACTATTCCGGTCAGCCGATTCCGGAAGCCACGGGCGAAATCGCCGAAGGCACGGTTGCACCGCATCATGTGTGGGAAAAATCCCCGGGATTGAGCGGCATGGCGTTTTACGATGCCGATCGTTTCAAGGCTTGGCAGCACAACGTGTTTATCGGCGCGCTGGTGAGTCAGGAGTTGATCCGTTTGCAGTTCGAGGGTGACAAGGTGGTGCATGAAGAGCGCTTGCTCGGAGAGCTGAACAAGCGCATTCGCGACGTGCGACAGGGGCCGGACGGGTATTTGTACGTGTTGACCGATGAGGCTGACGGAGGGCTGTACAAGGTTGGCTTGAAGTAGCCCTCACTTAACTGCGGCTCAGGTCAGGTTATTCCTGAACGGCTTTTTCGACCTTGCTCGATGCCGACCAGATTCGGTAGTGCACTTCGACGTCCTTGGGGACGTACACAACGATTGGCAGTTTGCTGTTGTAGCGCAGCATGAAGCCGTCGCCGACCACCGGGACGAACTCCTGTTTGCGCTTGCCGTCGGGGCAGGCCATCAGCGTACTCATGGGGCCGATGACTGTTTCCAGACGATAAAACGGGTAGCCCCAGCCTTCGAGGTTTTTCTCCTCGAGCATGCCGCCCAGGCGTTGCTGGTTGCAGTCCACGGTCAGGGTCTTGCCGGCGAGGATTTCCACCTGAAAGTCGCCTTCCCGGCTTTGCGGGGTAAGGTGAATGACCTGGCGGGTAAAGCCGGTTTCAGCTTTCGGAAAGGGGGCCACTTCTTCAAGTTTACCGGCTTGCGCCAGGCTGCAAAAGGCGGCTGCGATCAAGCCGAAGGTTGTATTGAGTTTCAATGGGCGCATGATGCCTCCTGGCGTAAAATGGTTTGGAGCATTCTTGCTGCCATAGGCGGCGAATGCAAATCCGTCTCCGGCAGCGGGTAAATTGCTGGGTTAAAAAAGTGAGTTATTGCAATTTGCATGAGGCCATAACTGGATGAACGGCCTAAGTTCCTGATTTGCGGATGAACTGCTCATTGCAGAGTCAGGCATGTTTTGTGCTGTAGCTGTTGAAAGCTGGCCGCGATTACCTATGAGCCAGCATTGATAGGCTGTCTCAAAATGGAGGGTCGCCATGTTTCTTTCTGCCTTGGAACTTCGCAACATCATTGAAAGCAGTTTTCTGCCTAAACGCTGCCAATGCACGCTGTCACCCGAGTTATCAATGACGGTGAAAGTCTATGCCGACAGTCAAACCGATAACCTTGATCTATTCGTGACCGGTATTGATGCCTCGGGGCTCAATGGTTGTCGGGAAATCAATGAGCTGGTTACTCAACTGCGCACGCGGCAGCATCAGCCGCATCCAATGGATTTCCAGCCCCAGCCGAGAATGAGCAAGGCTCTTTAGCCTGCGTTTTCGAATGCCCCCGACAAGCGCCAGGTCTGGACAAAAGCCAGGCCCGGCGCCAATGGGACTTTACCGTCAGCCTTGGTTCTCGCAGGCGTCGGAAAGTTTACGGTAGGAGATTTGCGCCGGTTTTCCGGTTTCGTCGATGTACTTCATCTCAGCCTGCACCACTTTGCACTCCAGGGTGTCGGGTTCGGTCAGCGATATCACCTTGCTAACGTGCAACGGCATGCCGTAGTGATAGGGCACCGCTTGTGAAGTTGTAGTCTCATTGGCCTGGGACAGGCCGGAAAATGCGGCACAAGCGAAGGCTGTGCCAACCAGCAATGTGCAAGTATTCATGAACGATCTCCGATGCGGACGGAAAGTCTGCTCGACGTGACAACCGTCGAGCCTGCCGCACCAGGCGTCAGAATTTTCTGAGGGCGTGCGGTCCAGTAAAGTATGGACCGCAGGGTTAAGCGAAGGTTAACCCGGCAAAATGCCACCTGTCGCCTTGATGATTGATCTGTTCACCCCAGTTGGTGGCGGTACGGTAAGTCCGGCCCGGTCTTGCTGCACGTCAATGCCGCCGCCTGCATCGCAAACGCGAGCATTTCATTGATCTGCTCGCGGCCCAGTTGCGCCACGCCTTGCACACAATCGAGTTGTCGCTCGGTCAGCCAAGCGATCAACGCTGCCTGGAAGGTGTCGCCGGCACCAACGGTGTCAGCGATTTTCACCTCGCGGGCGGGCAACGACCACGAGCCGTGCGCCCGACTGAAAACCGTTGCTCCGTTACCGCCACGGGTCAGGAACACTAACTGGCAGCGGTGCTGCAACCAGTCGTCGATCACCTGTGCCGGCTCTTGTCCGGGATACAGCAGGTGCAAGTCCTCGTCGCTGACTTTGATCAGGTCCGCCAGTTCCACCAGCGTTGCGATCCGCGAACGCCACAGCTGGATATCGGGTTCGGGATTGAGCCGCACGTTCGGGTCGAGACTGATCAGGCGCTGGCCGCATTCGCGACGCACCAGCGCCAGCAGGGTGTCGGCAATTGGCTGAACCACCAGCGAATACGAGCCGACGTGCAGGCCGCGCACCTGCGATCCCAGTTCTGGCAAGTGATGCGCTTGCAGTTGGCGATCAGCGCAACCTTCACCACGGAAACTGTACTGCGGCGAACCGTTGGCCCCTACCGCGACCATTGCCAGGGTGGTCGGTGCGGCAAAGTCATGAAGGAAGTCCTGGCACACCCCTTCATCCTGCAACACCTGTAGCAGGCGCCGACCCAGGTAGTCGGTGGATAACCCGGCCAATAGCGCCGCTTCCACGCCCAGGCGGCGCAAACCTACCGCAACGTTGAACGGCGAGCCGCCGGCAATGGCCTGGAAGTTCGCTTTTGAAGCGGCACCGTTCCCGTCGTTCTCACTGAAGAAATCGAACAGCGCTTCACCACACACCAGATACATAGTTGTTCACTCTTCAAAGGGTCACTGTGGAATCCGGTTTTTCGCTTCGATCCATTGCGCCATGTACTGAGTACTTTTGTGCTGATGATGGCGCAGCATGCCGCCGGTGAAGTTATCTCTTCTGATCTGGTGCAGGCGAGCCTGGCAATCGAGCAGCTTTTCAGTCAAGACCGGTCCGTGAACGACCTGTTGGTAACGGCTGGCCAGCAAGGCATGCGCCTGGGTCTGGGCGTTCAGCCAAAGGGCCTTGTCGTTGTGCAGCCGTACGGCGCTGTCGGCGAACTCTCGAGCCGTGCGGGTCACGGCGCCGGGCCAGGGTTGTTCATCGTGCATGGCTTCGGCACCTACGGGAGTGGTGACGTTAGGCGTCCCACAGAGCATTGCATCGACGATTTTGCCTTTGATGCCCGCGCCGAAACGCAAGGGCGCCATGCATACCCGCGCTGCCGACATGACCTGCAGGGCGTCTTCGGCCCAGTTCATTACATGAAAGCCTTGGGCCGGGTTATGCAGGGCGGTAGCCTTGGGCGGGGTGTAGGCGCCGTAGATATGTAGCTGCGCGCCAGGCATCTGGGCGCGAATCATCGGCCAGATCGCGGTTTTCAGCCAAAGCACGGCATCCCAGTTTGGCGCATGGCGAAAGTTACCGATGTGCAGGAAGTGCGCGCGGTCTTCGAATGGGACGGGCGGGGTCGACGGTAGATCGACCATCAACGGACACCAATGCAGCAAGCTGCGCGGCACCTGGAACTGCGAGACCAGCAACTCGATTTCCACGGGGGAAATCATCAGGCTCAGGTCGCACCGATAGATGGCGGCGATTTCGCGTTTGGCCACGTCGGTATTGGCCATGAGCTCGAACTCTTCGCGCAAGGCCGGCGCGAACAGTTCGCTGAAATCATCGTTATCGTCACAGGCTTTCATACGCTCCTTGAGGCGTTGATGCCGGGCGTCGCGCAAACTCTGCAGATCTGACGTCTCAAGCACCCGCATGGCATCGGGGCAGTGTTTTTCAACGCGCCAGCCGAATTGCTCTTCCATCATGAAGCGATCGAACAGCACCACATCCGGGGCAAGCTCACGAATGAACTCATCAAAACTGCTGTTGTTCAGCTCGATCGGCACCTCGCCAATACCCAGCGCCGTCAGGTCAGCCCGGTGTTCCCCGGAACTGGCGGGGCTACTGAAGGTGATGTCCCAGCCACGCTGCAGGAAGGCTTCGAGTATCTGCATCATGTGCCCGCCGGCCGCGGAAGAGCGGGGCTCGGGCCAGACGTAACCAATGACCAGGACTTTGGTTGCGCGGGGCTGACTCATGAACGGAAATTTCCTTGAAACGGGCGGGAAGCGAGGGAGTGTCGAGGGTGGCAATTAAACCATAGTCGCTCCCTTGGTGGCGCCACGGATCAGCAGCCTGGCTGCAATGGGCTGCGGTCCGCGAGCCGATAGTGAAACTGAAGTCGCTCGTGCGTGCCTGTTACGGCATTGCTTCAACCCAGGATGCCTTTGACCTTGTCACGCAACTGGTCTATCGAGAACGGCTTGCCGATCACGTGCATGCCTGCGGGCACTTCAATGCTTTCGGCGTATCCGCTCGCAAAGAGGATGGGGAGCAGAGGGCGTAACGTCCTGGCCCGAGTGGCCAATTCGCGACCATCCATACCCGGTAAGCCGACATCGGTCATCATCAGGTCGATGTGCAACTGGCGATCGTCGAGAAAGGCCAGAGCCTGTTCGCTGCCATCAGCCTCGATCACTTTGTACTCCAGCTCTTCGAGTACATCGACGATCAGCATGCGCACGATGGCATCGTCTTCGACGACAAGAATGATGGAGGCGCTGACGGCGGACATAATGTATTTCCCGAAGATAATTGGCAGTAACCGGTCGAGCGAAATCACCGGTCTCATGCATCAGTAAGCGGCGGCTCCCGACAAGTTCCCGGCGGTATGGAAAAAGAACAGGTGCCCACCTGCGCCAAGAATAACCCGTGCCCGTGAGCGTGCGCAGCGGAATGTAGGAAGATAGGAACAAAGATGTCAGAAAATTGGATCCCAGTGGCATTTTTGCGGCAAACTCCTAGCATTCCGACAGCATCACAAGGCCTGCCCCATGACCTCCGCGTCCTCGGTTGATGAGCAACGATTTCGTAAACTACTTAGCCGCAACGTCAGCCTGCCGTTGGGGCTGGGTGTCATCAGCGCGGTGTTTTTCGTTTCGCTGATCACCTATTTGTTATCGACGATCCAGTGGGTGGAGCACACCGACCGGGTGATCAATAACGCCAACGAAGCGGTCAAGCTGACGGTTGACCTGGAAACCGGGATGCGCGGCTATCTGCTCAGTGGAGACGAGCATTTCCTCGACCCTTACGAAACCGCCAAACCGCGGATCGCTGTCGCCGTGGACACCTTGCTTGAACTGACCGCCGACAACCCGGTGCAGACCGACCGCCTGCGCCGGTTGCAGGCGTTGCATGCGGAATGGACGGCTTACGCGCAATCGATGATCGACTTGCAGCGTACCAGCGGCGATTACCGAAGCGCGGTCAGGGCCGGGCGGGGCAAACGCCTGACTGATGAAATTCGCAAGCAATATGATGAAGTGATCAGTACCGAACAACAGCTGCGTACCACGCGCAACGAAGAGGTCCGCCGCACCACGATCTGGAGCATCAGCCTTTATATCTTGTTCATTGCCGCTGTCAGCGCAGTGTTGTCCTACATCGGCCGGCGTGATCTGCTGGGCCTGTCGCAAAGCTACAGCGTCAATCTCGCCGCGCAACAGGCCAGCGCCCATCGCCTGGAACAGCAAGCCTGGTTGCGCAATGGCCAAACGGAACTGGCCGAGCAGGTGCTGGGCCAGTTGAGCCTGAACATGCTGGGACGCAACATTCTGCAGTTTTGCGCGCAGTATCTTGGTTCAGCCGTGGCGGCCATTTATGTCCGCGAGGAGCAAGGCAGCCTCAAACGCATCGCTTCCTATGGCTTTTCTCGGGAGCAGGAAGCATTGGACCAGCAGATTGACGCGGGCGAGGGCATTATCGGCCAGGTGGCCAGTCAGGCTCGCCTGATTCGTCTCGACGAGGTGCCGCAGGACTATTTCAAAGTCAGCTCCGGCCTTGGTGAAGGTTTGCCGCGCAGTGTGCTGGTGGTGCCAACCAGCGACGACGACCGGGTCAATGGTGTCATCGAATTGGGCTTCCTGCGTCCGCTTAACGACCGTGACGTTGAACTGCTGGAGCTGATTGCCGGCAACATTGGCACCTCGGTTGAAGCTGCTCGCTATCGCCAGCGCTTGCAGGAGGTACTGGCGCAGTCCCAGCAACTCAACGAAGAACTGCAAGTGCAGCAGGAGGAGCTCAAGACTGCCAACGAAGAACTTGAAGAACAGTCGCGAATTCTCAAGGAGTCCCAGGCGCACCTGGAAACCCAGCAGGTCGAGCTTGAACAAACCAATGAGCAACTTGCCGAGCAGGCGCAGATCCTTGCCGACCAGCGCGATGCCATGGACCGCAAGAACACCGAGCTCAATCAGGTGCAAAGCCAGCTTGAAGACCGCGCCCAGGAGTTGCAGCGTTCCAGCAAGTACAAGTCGGAATTCCTCGCCAACATGTCCCATGAGCTGCGCACACCGCTCAACAGTTCGTTGATCCTGGCCAAGCTGCTCGCGGAAAACCCTCAGGAAAATCTTAGCGCCGAGCAGGTCAAGTTCGCCGAATCGATCTATTCGGCCGGCAACGATTTGCTGAATTTGATCAACGATATCCTCGACATTTCCAAGGTCGAGGCCGGCAAGCTGGAAATCCGTCCGGAGAACGCCAACGTCGAGCGTCTGGTCGACGGTTTGCGCGGCATGTTCCAGCCGTTGGCGACAGACAAGCAGCTAGACTTTCGCGTGGAACTGCAGGCCGGTGCCCCGTTGATGATGTTCACCGATCGGCAGCGCCTGGAGCAGGTGCTCAAGAACCTGTTGTCCAACGCGGTGAAATTCACTGAAAACGGCAGTGTCAGCCTGACTGTTGCCGCAACGCCAAATGACGGCATTGCATTCATTGTCCGCGATTCCGGGATTGGCATTGCAGCGGATCAGCAGGAAAGCATTTTCGAAGCCTTCCGCCAGGCCGACGGCACCACCAATCGCCGCTACGGTGGCACCGGGCTGGGGCTGTCGATTTCCCGGGACCTGGCCGCGCTGCTCGGCGGTTCCATCAGCGTTTCCAGCACTGCGGGGCAGGGCAGTGTATTCACGCTGGTGCTGCCGCAACATTACATTGAGCCTGGGGAGGAAACCCCCGAACCCATGAGAATGGCAGCGGTACCGATGAAGCCGGACGTTGCGGCACCGATCCTTGCGCCGCAGATTGCCGACGTCGCCATTGCGCGTTTCGACGACGATCGCCATCGGGGCCCTTTCACCAGCCGTTGCATCCTGGTGGTCGAGGACGAACCGAACTTTGCCAATATTCTTTACGACCTCGCCCATGAGCTGGGTTATCAGTGCCTGGTGGCCCATGGCGCCGATGAAGGCTATGACCTGGCCACAGCGTTCATTCCCGACGCCATTCTGCTGGACATGCGCCTGCCGGATCATTCCGGCCTGACGGTGCTGCAACGTCTGAAGGAGCATGCGCAAACCCGGCATATTCCGGTGCATGTGATTTCCGTCGAAGACCGGGTGGAAGCGGCCATGCATCTGGGCGCCGTCGGCTACGCCGTGAAGCCGACTACCCGTGAAGAACTCAAGGATGTGTTCGCCCGCCTGGAAGCGAAGCTGACCCAGAAGGTCAAACGCGTGCTGCTGGTCGAAGATGACGATCTGCAACGTGACAGCATTGCCCGGCTGATCGGAGACGACGATATCGAAATCACCGCCGTGGGCCTGGCCCAGGAGGCGCTGGACCAGCTGCGCTGCTCGGTCTTCGATTGCATGATCATCGACCTCAAATTGCCGGACATGCTCGGTAACGACCTGCTCAAGCGCATGTCTACCGAGGACATCTGCTCGTTTCCGCCGGTGATTGTTTATACCGGTCGCAACCTGACCCGGGACGAAGAGGCGGAACTGCGCAAGTATTCGCGCTCGATCATCATCAAGGGCGCACGCTCGCCCGAGCGTTTGCTCGATGAGGTGACACTTTTTCTGCACAAAGTCGAATCGCGGCTGTCTCAGGAACGGCAGAAGATGCTCAAGGTGGCGCGCAGTCGAGACAAAGTCTTCGAGGGGCGCAAGGTGCTGCTGGTGGATGACGATGTCCGCAACATCTTTGCCCTCACCAGTGCGCTGGAGCAAAAGGGCGCCGTTGTGGTCATCGGCCGCAATGGCCAGGAAGCGATCGATAAATTGAATGAAGTCGACGACGTCGATCTGGTGTTGATGGACGTGATGATGCCGCAGATGGATGGCTTTGAAGCCACCATCGAGATCCGCAAGGACCCGCGCTGGCGCAAGCTGCCGATCATCGCGGTCACGGCCAAGGCCATGAAGGACGATCAGGAGCGCTGCCTGCAGGCGGGCGCCAACGATTACCTGGCCAAGCCCATCGACCTCGATCGCCTGTTTTCACTGATCAGAGTGTGGTTACCGAAGATGGAACGTTTCTAGTGGAGCGAAATAGCGAAATCGAATTGCGCTTGTTGATCGAGGCGATCTACCTCAAATACAGCTATGACTTTCGCGATTACTCCGGCGCGTCGATCAAGCGTCGGGTCAATCATGCGTTGAGCCAGTTCGAATGCAATACCATTTCGGCGCTGCAGGACAAGGTCCTGCACGATCCTGCGGCGTTCATGCAACTGCTGCAATTGCTGACGATACCGGTCAGTGAAATGTTCCGTGACCCTTCGCACTTCCTGGCCATTCGCAAGGAAGTGGTGCCTTTGCTCCGGACCTGGCCCTCGATCAAAATCTGGATTGCCGGGTGCAGCACGGGCGAAGAGGTGTATTCGATGGCGATTCTGCTGCGCGAGGAGGGTTTGCTCGATCGCACCATTATCTATGCCACCGACATCAACCCGCACTCACTGGAAAAAGCCAAGCAAGGGATTTTCTCGCTGGAGAATGTCCGTGCCTACACTGCCAATTACCAGCAGGCAGGTGGCCAGTGTTCGTTTGCCGACTACTATACGGCGGCGTACGACTACGCCATTTTCGACAAGACCCTGCGCGAGAACGTGACCTTCGCCGATCACAGCCTGGCGACGGACAGCGTATTTTCAGAAACTCAATTAATATCGTGCCGTAACGTATTGATTTATTTTAATAAAAAGCTTCAGGATCGAGCATTTGGATTGTTTCATGAATCCCTTTGCCATCGAGGATTCCTGGTGTTGGGCAGCAAGGAAACCCCGGATTTTTCGGCCTTTGGCGATCACTTCCAGGCTATGGTCAAACAGGAACGGATCTACCGTAAATCATGAACAGCGCAACGGGCCAGCCCGCCATCGAAGCAATAGTGATCGGTGCCTCTGCCGGAGGCGTCGAAGCATTGCTGCATATACTCGAACCGCTGCCGGCGGGCTTCGCCTTGCCGATCATCGTCGTGCTGCACCTGCCGGACCAGCGCCATAGCCAGTTGGCCGAGGTGTTCTCGCGCAGGGTCGCGCTGCCGGTCGTGGAGGCGGGGGACAAGACGCTGGTGGAAGCCGGCACCCTGTATTTCGCCACGCCCGGTTATCACTTGTCGGTAGAGCAGGACCGCAGCTTTTCCCTGAGCCTGGAGCCCCGGGTGCACCATTCGCGTCCGGCGATCGATTACCTGTTCGAATCGGCCTCCGATGCATACGGAGCCAATCTGCTGGCGGTGTTGCTGACCGGCGCCAACCGTGACGGCGCGCTGGGCCTGGCTCAGGTTAAACAGCGCGGCGGCCTGACCGTTGTGCAGGACCCCCTTGAGGCCCAGGTGGCCACCATGCCTCAGGCTGCGCTGGATTTGCACCAGCCAGACCATATTCTCACCACACGCGGCATCGGCCGTCTGCTTGTCGAGCTGGAACGAATCGCATGCTAAGTACTATCCAGGCCAAACTGCTGATCGTCGACGATCTGCCGGAGAATCTGCTGGCGCTTGAAGCGCTGATCAAGCGGGAGGACCGTACGGTGTACAAGGCATTGTCCGCTGACGAGGCCTTGTCGCTGTTGCTGCAACACGAATTTGCCATGGCCATTCTCGACGTGCAGATGCCTGGCATGAATGGCTTTGAACTGGCCGAACTGATGCGCGGCACGGAAAAGACCAGGAACATTCCGATCGTGTTCGTCAGTGCCGCCGGCCGTGAACTGAACTACGCATTCAAGGGCTACGAAAGCGGCGCCGTGGATTTCCTGCACAAGCCGCTGGATATCCATGCGGTCAAGAGCAAGGTCAATGTCTTCGTCGACCTGTACCGCCAGAGCAAGGCGATGAAAGAGCAGGTGCTGGCCCTGCAGGAGAGTCGCCGCGAGCAGGAGGCGTTGCTCAATCGCTTGCAAAACACCCAGCTGGAACTGGAGCAGGCGGTGCGCATGCGCGATGACTTCATGTCCATCGTCGCCCACGAAGTGCGTACGCCGCTCAACGGTCTGATTCTTGAAACCCAGTTGCGCAAGATGCATCTGGCGCGGGACAACGCCGCCGCGTTCACCCTGGACAAAATGCAGGCCATGGTCGAGCGCGACGAACGGCAGATCAAAAGCCTGATTCGCCTGATCGAAGACATGCTCGATGTGTCGCGGATTCGTACCGGTAAACTGTCAATCCAGGCCAGCAGTTTTGATCTGGCGGAATTGGTACGTGGCTTGCTGGAGAGTTTCGCCCCTCAGGTCGAGGCCGCCGAGTCCTCGGTGACACTGGATGCCGGACAACCGGTCATCGGCAGTTGGGATGAGTTTCGCATCGAACAGGTCATTTCCAACTTGCTGACCAACGCCCTGCGTTATGGCGCCAAGAGTCCGGTCAGCGTGAAGGTGTACAGTGACGGGCCGCAGGCAATAGTGGAAGTGCGTGATCAAGGGATTGGCATCAGTGAGGAGAACCAGCAGCGGATTTTTCAGCAGTTCGAGCGGGTATCGGCCAATCATGCCGTTGCCGGCCTCGGCCTGGGATTGTTCATTTCGGAGCAGATTGTCACCGCCCATGGCGGTACCATTACCGTCGAGAGCCGGATTGGCGAAGGCGCCCTGTTTCGCGTTTGTCTGCCGCTGTAGGAAAACAGCCGGATAAACGCAACCTCTGATCGGCCCTATGGTCGTATCAGCAGCAATTGACCGAACAAAGGCTTCCCATGAGTGAAGATGCGCAAGATGTTGTACTGGTCGTCGAAGACGATCCCTCCATACTGATGGTGCTGGTCGCTTATCTGTCGGGGGAGGGTTACCGGGTGCTGCAAGCCGAAAACGGTGAGCAGGCCTTCGAAATCCTCGCCAGCAAACCGCACCTGGACATGATGATCACTGACTTCCGCCTGCCCGGTGGTATCTCCGGCGTGCAGATCGCCGAGCCGGCAGTGAAGCTGCGACCGGAGCTCAAGGTGATCTTCATCAGCGGCTATGCCCAGGAAATCCGCGAGACGGACAGCCCGATCACGCGCACCGCACCGATTCTGGACAAGCCGTTTGATCTGGACAGGTTGCAGGAGTTGATGCAGGACATGTTGTCGTAAACATGTCTGCCTGAACCGATGGACCCTGTGGGAGCCAGCAGTCTGGCTCCCACAGGTTTTGCGCTTGTTTCAGATTCGGATCATCTCCTGCACCTTCGCCGTCAACAGGTCGAAGGTGAACGGCTTGGTGATCATCTGCATCCCCGGGTCAAGGAAGCCGCCGCGCACGGCGGCATGTTCGGCGTAGCCGGTGATGAACAACACCTTGAGATCAGGGCGCAGCTGCCGACCGATTTCCGCCAGCTGCCGGCCATTCATGCCGGGCAGACCGACGTCACTGATCAACAGATCGATGCGCTGCGGTGAGTCGAGAATCGGCACCGCGCTGTCGGCATCAGCGGCCTCGACAAAGGCATAGCCCAGATCGCTCAGTACCGTACAGACGAGCACGCGCACAGCCGGATCATCCTCGACGATCAGTACCGTCTCGCCGTGATACGCGAACGAATCGTACTGCCGGTCGGCCGGCTGGTCCTGGGGCAGGTCGCCGCCGAAGCGCGGCAGGTAGAGGCTGACGGTGGTGCCTTGGCCAGGTTCACTCTGGATGCTGGCATGACCGCCCGATTGTTTGCTGAAGCCATAGATCATCGAGAGGCCAAGACCAGTGCCCTGGCCAATGGGCTTGGTGGTGAAAAACGGATCAAAGGCTCGGTCGATGATGCTTTGCGACATGCCGCAGCCGGTATCGGTGACACTCAATACCACGTAATCGCCGACACCGAGGTTGCCGTGGGCCCGGGTGAAGTCTTCATCCAGATGCTGATTGCAAGTGCTGACCACCAGTTTCCCGCCGTCGGGCATGGCATCGCGGGCATTGATCACCAGGTTGAGCAGGGCGCTTTCCAGCTGATTGGGGTCGGCTTCGGCAACCCAAAGGTTGTCGCTCAACTGTATGTCCAGGCGAATGCTTTCGTTGATGCTGCGTTGCAGCAGTTCACCCATGGAGACTACCAGGGTGTTCATTTCCACCGGTTTTGAATCCAGTGACTGGCGCCGGGAGAACGCCAGCAGGCGATGGGTCAGGCCCGCCGCGCGGTTGGCCGAGGTCACTCCCAGATCGATCAGGCTGTCCAGATCTTCGGTGCGCCCCCGGGCCAGCCGGCGGCGCAGCAACTCGAGACTGCCGATGATGCCGGTGAGCATGTTGTTGAAGTCATGGGCGATGCCGCCGGTGAGTTGGCCGACCGCTTCCATTTTCTGCGACTGGCGCAGGGCCTCTTCGTTGTGGCGCAACTGGGCGGTGCGTTCCTCTACTTGCTGTTCCAGGGTTTCGAGGGTGTTTTGCAGGCGCTGTTCGCTTTGGCTGAGGTCGATCAGCCGGTCCCTGGCTTCATACTGGCGTCGCCGTCCCCGCAGGGCGGTGGTCACCAGGCTGATCAAGGTGACCGGGTGAAAAGGTCGCTCGAGGAACGTGACATTGCCCAGCTGCGGGCCAATGCGTGACGCGGGATTGTGTTCCGGGCCGCCATGGTGAGTGAGCAATACGATCGGCAGGTCGGACCACGCCGGTTGTTGCTCGAGCAAGCGCAGCAGCGGCTCGGGATCACTGCCCATGAGGGCCTCGGAGGAGATCAGCAGCAGTCCCGCGCCTTGCTCGAGCTCCCCGCACAAGGCGGCCAGATCACGGCTGATGACCCCGTCGAAACCGGCTTCATTGAGCAACATCAAGGCGATCTGGCTGTCGCGTCCCAGTGGCGCGAGGATGATCGCACGCTCGGAAGTCGCTCTCACCACCGTCACCGGTGGTCTTCCTCAAGCAGCGGGCTACTGGCGCCCAGATACGTGGGCACGCCACGCAATACGCCCTGGAATGCATCGAGCGGTTCGCCGATGGTCATGCCTTGGGCACTGATGCGATATTCACGGATGGTCGATTCATGGCTGCCGGTGCGCTTCTTGATGATGGAGATGGCCCGGCGCACCTTGCCCAGGGCCTCGAAATAGCGCAGCAGAATGACCGTGTCGGCCAGATAGGTGATGTCCACCGGAGCCTGCATGTCGCCGACCAGCCCGTGTTGGGCAACGGTCATGAAGGTCGCGGCTCCCTGGCGATTGAGATACAGCAACAGCTCGTGCATGTGCAGCACCAGGGCATTTTCTTCCGGCATCGCCGCCTGGTAGCCGTTGATGCTGTCGATGACCACGGTCTTGATATTGCGTTCATCGACGCAACGTCTGACCCGGTGGGAGAACTCGCCGGGGGACAGTTCGGCGGCATCCACTTGCTCGATCAGTAAGTTACCGCTGTCTTGCAGCACTTGCAGATCGATGCCGATGTTCTTCATGCGCTCGAACAGCAACCCCAGTTCTTCGTCGAAGATGAACAGCGCAGCTTTTTCGCCCCTGGCAACCGCAGAGGCGGCAAAGATCATCGAGATCAGTGATTTTCCGGTACCGGCCGGGCCGAGAATCAGCGTGCTGGAACCGGTCTCGATACCGCCTCCGAGCAGGGCGTCCATTTCCCGTATGCCGCTGGTCAATTGCTGGCGGATGTAGGTACCGCGATGTTCGGCGGCCACCAGGCGCGGGAAAACATGCACGCCGTCGGCCATGATGGTGAAGTCATGAAAGCCGCCACGGTATTTCTGACCCCGGTATTTAACCACCCGTATGCGTCGTCGTTCGGCACCGTAGCTGGGCGTCAATTCTTCAAGGCGAATCACGCCATGGGCGACACTGTGCACGGTTTTGTCCAGTGACTCGGTGGTCAGGTCATCGAGCAACAATACCGTGGCGTTGTAACGCACAAAGTAGTGCTTGATGGCCAGGATCTGACGACGATAACGCAGTGAGCTCTGGGCCAACAGGCGAATCTCGGACAGGCTGTCGAGTATGACGCGGGTCGGCTTGAAGCGTTCCACCACTTCAAAGATCTGTCGGGTCGCTTCACCCAGCTCAAGGTCGGAGGAATACAGCAATGTCTGCTGTTGCTCGGCATTGAGCAGGCTTTCCGGTGGGGTCAGTTCGAAAATATGGATGTTTTCACCCAGTTCCCAGCCGTGGGACAGCGCACCCTGGCGCAGCTCGCGTTCGGTTTCGGAGAGGGTGATATACAGCGAGCGCTCGCCGGCTGCCGCGCCGGCCATCAAGAAGTGCAAGGCCACCGTAGTCTTGCCGGTGCCCGGTTCACCTTCGAGCAGGAACACATGGCCGCGAGACAATCCGCCGGCGAGGATATCGTCCAGGCCTTCGATGCCGGTCGCGGCTTTGAGTTGGTTGAATTCGTTGGATGTAGACAAAAAACGTCCTCTCTTGTCCAAGGGGATGCGGGGCAGGTCAGTGCAAATCGCCGTGGCTGCCTTATCACTTGACCTTTTGTCGCCACGACCGTTCAACGAATTTTTTCGCTCACCTCAGAGCCCTTGCTGCAGGGCCGGGTCATCAGGATTGAGCTGTTCGAGTTGCGCCAGCAGGATCTGCACATTTTGCAGCTGGCCGCTTTCTTTCCAGTAATTGATCAACATGACCCGCGCCTTGCGGTCATTCGGGTGGCGCTGAACGATTTCCTGCAACTGTTTCTGGGCCGCTTCAAGCTCCTGTTCGTCATGCAGGGTAACGGCCAGGTCGTAGCGGTAATCCTTGTTATCAGGCTCCAGCTCGACGGCTTTGGACAGGCCAAGCAGGGCGAATTCACTTTGGTCGTGATGCAGCAACCACATGCCCAGGGCATGTTGCAGATAGGCGGAATTGGGTTGTGCCTGCAGTTGCCTGGCCAACAGCTGCCGGGCGGCGTCGCTCTGGCCCTGCTTGTCGAGTACTTCGATCTGCATGACCAGCGCCGGCAGATTGCCCGGTGCCAGGCGCAGGGTATTGTCCAGAGCCTGTTGCGCTTCTTTGAGCTCGGCGTTGTGCAAGTGCAGTCGGGCCAGCTGATATTGGTTGTCGGCGCTTTGCGGCTCGCTTTTAAGCACCTGTTCCCAGGCATCTATAGCCTGCTCCAAAGGCCCGAAATACAACCCCAGATCATCCGGTGACAAACCCAGCAGGGCATTGACGGCGGCCAGCCGGACACTTTGCTCGTGGTCATCGAGCAAGGGCCCCAGCAGCAGGCTGCGCTGGCCGGTGGGCACCAGGGCGTTGATGCTTTTGATCGCCGCGATACGCACCTCGGGCGAATCGTTCTGCAAGTCCGCATCGGCCAGTTTCAAGGCCACCGAGCTTGGGTAGTTGGGCAACTCCGCATGCAGCCACACCCGCCGCTTGGGCGACAGGTCAGGGCGGGCCAGTTGCTGATAAAGCACCCGCGCGGCACCCGGCTGACCCGCCCGGGCTGCCGCCAGCGCTTCGCTGTAGCCGTGCTTGATCGCATCGGGAACCACCGGTGTGGTGCTGCGCAGGGACAACCACGCAAGGCCGATGACAAAAAGGGCGCAGAGGCTGATGAGCAGGTAGCGACGGGACTTGGGCATGCAGGAATCCGGAACTGGCAAGCTTTTGCAGAGGCGCCAGCTTCGGTCAGGTCAGGCTGTGAGTCAAACGTTGACGTCGTAGAACACCCGTGTAACCCACCATCAGGGCGCTTCGCCCCGAAAGCTGTCGAGAGCCCGAAGCAGTGACTACGCTTGCTTAAGATCACTCGACAGGTAACTTCATGCAAGCACTGCTGCAGTACTTCAAGGCGATGCTCTTCCCCGACCGCGGGGTACTGCTGTTTGCCTTGAGAACCATCGCCGCGGGGTTGTTGACCTTGTACCTGGCGTTTGTGTTTGACCTCGACCAACCCAAGTGGTCGATCATGGCCGTGGTGATTATCAGCCAGCCGCTGGGCGGCATGGTGCTGGCACGCAGTTTTGGCCAGGTCATCGGTACCACCCTGGGCGCGGTGGTGGCGGTGGCGATCATGGCGATTTTTCCCCAGGCGCCGTTGCCTTTCATCACCACCCTGGCCCTGTGGCTGGCACTGTGCACCGCCGGTGGCACGCTTTTGCGCTACACCAGTTCCCAGGCGTTCGTGCTCAGTGGCTACACCGCCGTGGTCATCGCGCTACTGGCGATACCCGATCAGGACGCCACGTTTTTGCTGGCGGTGACCCGTGTGACCGAGACCTTGTTGGCCGTGGCCTGTGTGTGCGTGGTCAGCCTGCTGACGGCGCGGCCGGAAGCGGTGGCCCGGGACTACTTCGCCAAAATCGATCAGATCACCAGGTTGCTGGCGACCCATGCCAGTGCCGTGATCCGTACTGAAGAAAGCGAGGAGGATTTTCAACGCCGGCAAATGCAGTTGCTGGGCCAGATCAGTGCGCTGGAGGGCGTGCGTCGGCACCTGTACTTTGATGCGCCGCGCCTGCGCAGCGCCAACGCTCTGGTGCAATTGTTGGGTAATCAGTTGGTGCTGCTGACGGCGAGACTCACCGCCCTGCGTCACCAGCGACTGCTGCTGACGGAGCGCTGGGAAGGGGAATTGCCCGAAGAAATCCAGCGTCTGCGCGCCGAAGAACTGGCCTTTCTCGATCAGTTGGCACTGCACGGACGTTCGCTGCCCGGCGACAAGCGTCACCATTTCACCTCGCTGCAACAGCGTTTCGATGAGCTGGCCTACAAGGCTGAACAATTGACCGAGACCATGCCGGCCACCCTGCGCTCGCTGGCCTGGTCACTGCGCTGGGAGCAGGCGCGCCTGTTGCAGCAGCTTGAACAGATACTGGAACTCAGTGACGCGATCCAGAGCGGGCGGCCAGCCAGCAGTATGTTTGCAGGCCAGGAAAACCCGCTGCACCTGGACTTTACCCTGGCCACCATGAATGCCATCCGCGCATTCACCGCCTTGTTGGTGGCCGGGCTGATCTGGATCGAAACCGGCTGGGACGGCGCGCGGGGCGGCATGGTCCTGGTGGGGATTCTGTGCTCGCTGATGTCGACTTTTCCACGGCCGCTGCTGGCGGTTCAAAGTTATGCCAGGGGGTTCGGGCTGGCGCTGGTGGCGTCGGCGCTGTTGCAGTTCCTGTTCGTGCCAATGATCAGTAACTTCGAGATGCTCGCCTTGCTGCTGATGCCGCTGCTCTACGCCGTCGCGGTGGGTCTGGCCAACCCGGCAACCACAGGCACCGGGATCGGTCTGGGCCTGACCACTTTTCTAATGCTCGGTCCGGTGAACGCAGGGGTAGGACAGAACAGCGCTGTCCAGTGGTTCGAATTCGCCGGGGCCTATACTTGCGCTACCGTGCTGGCGTTGAGCGTCTATGCACTGATCTTCCCGTTCAGGCCCGTGTTGCGGATACGCCGGCTGTACAAGGAGAACTGCGAGCAGGTTTACGCCTTGTTGAAAGTACCGCCCACCGACCAGCAGCAGTTTGCCTTCGAGAGTCGCATGGTTGATCGCCTGACCATGATGTTGGGTTTGTTGCCGGCCACTCAGGATTCGCAGTCCCGGGATTTGTTTCAGGTGAGCCTTGGGTGCATGGCCCTGGGCATTGCCTTGAATCAGCTGCGGCAACAGGGACAGAACAACGATCTGTTGAGTGCGCAAGTCAAAACCCGCCTGTTCGCAACGGTCCGCGAGACCGGGAGGCTGGTCGCCGGCCGACCGGGCGTCGAGCCGGGCCAGGTGCTGGAAAATCTGCGCACGTTGGGCGACGAGCTCGATGGTCTGCATGCCAGCGTTCACGAACATCTATGGTCAGTATTTCGCATGCGCGTCGCGTTGTTGATCGTGGTGTCGTTCGTGGAGCGCTATCGTGGCTTCTTTGAGCCCGGTGTCCCGTCCTGAATAAGGTTTACACCTTCTGACCTATTTTCAGGAGGGAGCAATGGATTCGGGGAAAAGGCGCAGTCAGCGCGATTACACGCTGGCTTTTAAATTGTCGGTGGTCGATCAGGTCGA
>NZ_JAHUWS010000019.1:0-80412 GCF_019218965.1 Pseudomonas sp. PDM31
GCTTAGTGCCTATGTCAGCAGGACACTGCTGCTAAGCTTATCCACAGTTGCTGATGCAAAAATCAGCAAACGGCCCTGGGTCAATTTTCAATCGGCAGGGTGGGTCAGTTTTCAATCAGCGCCAACAAGGAGAAGACTCAATACCGGTTTTTGTGGGGTTCAACGCACCGTTTGATTGGTCATTCGTGAACTATTACTTCCATCGGTATCTGGGAGAAAATCCTTTTGGTTTCGCTGCGCTGGATATTAAGTCTATGTATATGGGCGCGACAGGATGCAAATGGACGGATACTCGCTCCAGTAGAATCGCAGAGGCACTTAATCCGAAGCGAGAAGGCGATCATGACGCGCTACACGATGCCCTTTACCAGGCCGAGCTTTTTCGTCTTACTCGTAAGCTGATGTAAGACGAGTAATGCTTGTTCCACTATTTAGAGGAACAAGGGGACTGAATTATTTTTTTGGAATTATTTTTTCGAAAAAGTAATCTGTCTCCTTTGTTCGGCCCCCTTTGTTCGGTGGATAGCCTTGGTCGCGTCTCCCGTTAGTGCGTGACGGTGACGGTGGTCACGGTGTGCGCAACCAAGGCCAGGCTCTCTCTGTAACGTGACCTGTTGAGCGCTAGAAGACGCTTTATAGTGCAGGAACCACAGCCTGCGTATTTAGCACTCAGCCCGCGAACTTGTAAGCACCGCCTTTTTCTATCGCATTGATATATGCCGGCCGCGCCTGGAAGCGGTCGATCCAGGCCGATAGGCCAGGGTAGTTTTGCAGCATGCCTTGGGACTTCGCGAACTCGCCAACAAAGCTCATTTGGATATCCGCACCGCTGATTTCGTCACCCAACAAGTACGGGGTAAGTTTCAACGCGTTCTCCAGGTACCCGAGATAGTTGGCCAGTTCAGATTCGATTCGCGGCTGCAGCGGCTTGCCGGCCTCCCCAAGACGCCCGATGTAAAGGCTGAGCATCAGCGGCAGCATGGCCGACCCTTCTGCGAAATGTAGCCATTGCACATATTCGTCGTAGGTTGCGGTGGCCGGGTCAGGTTGCAAGCGGCCATCGCCGTGGCGGCGGATCAGGTAATCGACGATAGCACCGGATTCGATCAGCACATGAGGGCCATCCTGAATAACCGGTGATTTGCCCAGCGGGTTTATGGCTTTCAGTTCAGGGGGCGCCAGGTTGGTGTTAGCGTCTCTTTGGTAGTGCTTGATCTCGTAGGGCAGGGCCAGCTCTTCGAGTAACCAGAGGATGCGCTGTGAACGGGAATTATTGAGGTGGTGAACGATGATCATAAAGTTCTCTTAAGATGGAAGGGTGTGTAGGGACAGACTGTTCTGTCGCACTGTGGTTCTAAATGGTTGTCAGTTTGGGCTTGATCGTTTGGCCGTGCGAGCACCTCAGGCCAACCCGGTTACTGCTGCATCAGTGGTGTGTGGCGGTGTGCTGGATTGTCGCTCGGCAGGACTGCGTCGATGGCTGGGCCAACTCTTGGGCAATTTTTCGGGGGGGCTGAGCAGTGCGGGAATTCCTGGTTTGGCCCTTGAATTCAATTGCCGGTTCCCCGTTTATCCCCATGTAAACGTCATGATTACGGGCATAGTGTGTGTGGTGCACGCAAGATCAGCATTCTTAAAAAAACGTAATTTCCCGACGATATCACAATGGCATCGATGAAAAAGCTGTGTGATCGGTGGTTGCGTTAAACCCCGTCTACTGGGCGCACTCAATTGTTTTCACTCCGGCGTCATGAGCACCGCGAGCGTCATCTTGATTAATTCTTCATTCTTGTCGATGGCTTCCAGGGCGCCGCGCACATTGCCACCGACCTCGGTCGCACTGTGCTGCTCTACCCAAAGCGTCAGCTCCTTGATGGCAGCCTCCAAGGCAAGCTGGTTTTCGTTGATCTTGAAGGAACGGCAGGCGCCAGCCCCAGCTGCCCATGGCTTCGGCCGATAACGACGCCTCGAGGGCGTAGGCCACCACGGCGGCCGCGGCGAAGGCGGGAAAGGTCGACACCGGAATGAAGCTGCCGTACCAGGCGCGTTTATCCCTGGGAGCATGGTCCATCAGGTAGGCACAGGCCCCGGCGTATTTGCCGCCGGCGGAAAAGCTCTGGGCGCAACGGATCAGCGACAGGAGAATCGGCGCCGCCACCCCGATCCGGCTTTAATGGATCCATTAACGTCCATTGATCCGCAAAAAGCTTGACGAATATCAGTGTTATCCGATCAAATGGATCCATAAAAACAAGCCTGTCCCGGAGAACCCTATGTATCCGAAAAACACCTGGTATGTCGCCTGCACCCCCGACGAGATCGCTTCCAAGCCCCTGGGGCGGCAGATTTGCGGTGAAAAAATCGTCTTCTACCGTGGGAAAGAAGGCCGTGTGGCCGCCGTCGAGAACTTCTGCCCACACCGCGGCGCCCCTCTTTCCCTGGGCTATGTCGAGAACGGCAACCTGGTCTGTGGTTACCACGGCCTGGTCATGGGCTGCGATGGCAAGACCGTCGAAATGCCGGGGCAGCGCGTACGGGGTTTTCCGTGCAACAAGACCTACGCCGTTGAAGAACGTTACGGTTTCATCTGGGTCTGGCCTGGTGAGCAGGACAAGGCGGACCCTGCACTGATCCATCATCTGGAGTGGGCTGTCAGCGATGAGTGGGCGTATGGCGGGGGGCTGTTCCACATCAATTGCGACTATCGGTTGATGATCGATAACCTGATGGACCTCACCCACGAAACCTACGTGCACGCCTCGAGCATCGGCCAGAAAGAGATCGATGAAGCGGCGCCGGTCACCACCGTCGAAGGTGATGAGGTGGTCACCGCGCGGCACATGGAAAACATCATGGCGCCGCCGTTCTGGCGCATGGCCTTGCGTGGCAATAATCTGGCCGACGATGTGCCGGTGGACCGCTGGCAGATCTGCCGCTTCAGTCCGCCCAGCCATGTGTTGATCGAGGTGGGCGTGGCCCACGCGGGCAAGGGCGGTTACCACGCCGAGCCGCAACACAAGGCCGCGAGCATCGTGGTCGACTTCATTACCCCGGAAACCGAGACGTCGATCTGGTACTTCTGGGGCATGGCGCGCAATTTCAATCCCCGCGACGAAGAACTGACCGCCAGCATCCGCGAGGGCCAGGGCAAGATCTTCAGCGAAGACCTCGACATGCTCGAACAGCAGCAGAAAAACCTGCTGGCCAATCCCGAGCGTAACCTGCTCAAGCTCAATATCGATGCCGGCGGTGTGCAGTCCCGGCGCGTGCTGGAGCGCATCATCGCCCGTGAGCAGGCGCCCGCCGTCGAGCTGATTGCCACGGCCAACTAGCTCGAGCGCTAGGCCAGTCCACTCCCATTGATCCTGTTCACGGCCACCGCGGTGGCCGGCCTTGAAGGTGCGCCATGATTGAAGTCGTCGTGACATCCCGCAACAACGAAGCGCTGGATATCTGCAGCTACGAGCTGGCCTGTGCACAAGGCGGGCAACTTCCCGGCTTCAGTGCCGGAGCCCATATCGACGTGCACCTGCCGGGCGGACTTGTCCGCCAGTACTCGTTGTGCAATCACCCGCAAGAGCGCCATCGCTACCTGATCGGCGTGCTCAAGGACACTGCCTCCCGCGGCGGTTCCCAGAGCCTGCACGAGCAGATCAACAGCGGTGACCGCCTGTTCATCAGCGAGCCGCGCAACCTGTTCCCGCTGGTGGCTGAGGGGCAGCGCAGCCTGTTGTTCGCCGGTGGCATCGGCATCACTCCGATCCTGTGCATGGCCGAGCAACTGGCCCACAGCGGTGCCGATTTCGAACTGCATTACTGTGCGCGCTCCAGCGAACGGGCGGCGTTTGTCGAGCGCCTCAAAGGCGCTTCCTTTGCCGATCGCGTGCACCTGCATTTCGATGAACAGGCCGATTCGCGCCTGGATGCCGCCAAAGTCCTGGCCAATCCGCGGCCTGACCTGCACCTGTATGTCTGCGGTCCTTCAGGGTTCATGCAGCATGTGCTCGACAGCGCCAAGGCTCAGGGCTGGAGCGAAGGGCAGTTGCACCGTGAATACTTCGCCGCGGCGCCTGTGGATACCAGTGCCGACGGGTCTTTCCAGATCAAACTGGGCCGTAGCGGGCAGGTGTTCGACATTCCCGCCGACAAGACCGTGGTCCAGGTGCTGGAAAGTCACGGCGTAGAGATTGCGCTTTCCTGTGAGCAGGGTATCTGCGGCACCTGCCTGACCCGTGTGCTGGAAGGGGTGCCGGAGCACCGAGACCTGTTTCTCACCGAAGAAGAGCAAGCGGCCAATGACCAGTTCACGCCTTGCTGCTCAAGATCCAAGTCCAGGCTGTTGGTGCTGGATCTCTGACCCCACCGATCACTCGCCGCGGGCGATCACCTTCATTCGGTCGCCGTTGCTGATCGCCCCGAAGACCTCGGCGTAGCGCAGCGTTGCATTGGCGTGTTCACGCATGATGGCTTCCGCGCGTGCGCCCTGGCGGCTGACCAGCGCGTCGAACACCGAGTGGTGTTGCATGTGCGCGAAGTTGAAGCGCCGGTATTCGCGCACCAGGTCCTGGCGATCGATCGCCAGCGCCGACACGGAAGCGAAGGGGCGATGGTCGTTACGCGCCAAGGCTTCGCCAATTGCCGGGTTGGCGCTGCTGTCGACGATCACCTGGTGAAAGCGCATGTTGAGGTCATGGAACGCCTCGAGGTCTTCCTCCGTCACGTAACCCTTGTCGAACAGCGCATCGCCTTGCACCAGGCATTCGCGCAACGCCGTCTGTGCTTCTTCACTCAAGCCGCGTTCGGCACTCTGCCGCGCCGCCAGACCCTCCAGCACCCCGCGCACCTCCACGGCGCCGGCGATATCGTCGGCACTCACCGAGCGCACCTGATAACCCCGCCCGCCATGGCGCACCAGCAAGCCTTCCTGTTCCAGGGTGAGAAAGGCCATGCGCACCGGCATGCGCGAGACGCCGAAGCGTTCCGCCGTCGGGATCTCCATCAGCCGTTCGCCAGCCGCGAGCTCGCCAGAAGCGATCATTTTGCGCAGTGCGACCAGCACCATTTGACCCGGTTTGCTCATGCAGGCGACTTCCAGAAGTTGGTTCGCCATAGTAGCGCAAGGAGGAGAGAGATGCAGGGGCGACAAAGCGCCCCTGGCGGGAGGATCAGAGGGACAGGGGGTAGCTGACGATGATGCGGGTCTGATCGAAGTCGCTGTTGAAGCTGCGACGGTTGGTGGCGTTGTTGACCCGCAGGCTGAGGTTTTTCAGCGGGCCGCTTTGCAGGGTGTAGCTGACCTCGGTGTCACGCTCCCATTCCTTGCCATTGCTGCCGGCCTTGGTGGTGGCGTTTTCACCGTGACCGTAGCGGGTCATCAACAACAAGCCGGGGAGGCCGACGGCGGCAAAGTTGTAGTCATAACGCGCCTGCCAGGAGCGCTCGTCGGCGTTACTGAAGTTGCCGTTGAACATATCGTTGCCCAGGGTCCGCCCGCTGCTGCCATACACCGACATCCAGCCGGTATCGCCGCTGACCTTTTGCAGCCCCAGGTACAGGGTATGGCCACCCAGGTTGGCCGAGAACAGTCCGTAGGCGGTATGGCTTTGGACATTGCCGATCAGGGCGCTGCCGTCATCCTTGTCGTTGAAATAACCCAGGTTCGCGCCGAGGGTCCAGTCACCGACTTTCTGTTTATGCAGCAGGTTCAGATAGCTTTGCTGATAGATGTCTTCGAGCTGCGAGTACCAGGCGCCGATCAGGGTCTGTTGTTCGTTGAAGCGGTATTCGGCACCCGCATAGTTGAAGCCGTCCGACTTGACGGTGGGCGCAGCCCATGCCGAGAGGTCTTGCATGTCCGAGGAGTTGCGCAGGCTCACCGAGGTGTATTGACCGCCCTGCAGGCTCAGGCCGGTAAGCTCCCGGGATACCAGCATGGCGCCCTGGAAGGTCTGTGGCAGCAGGCGACCGTCGTCGTAGCGCAGCAGCGGAATATCCGGCATGAGTTCGCCGAGCATCAGCTCGGTGTCGGAAATACGCATTTTTGCCGCCAGCCCCGCGCGCCCGTAGTCGTCGGCGGAGCGACCATCGTCATGCACCGGCAGCAGCTCCGAACCGCTGCGTTGCGGGCCGCTGTCGAGCTTGACGCCCAGCATCGCGATACCGTCCAGGCCAAAGCCGACAACGCCCGGGGTATAACCGGAACTGAACTTGAGGGTCGCGCCCTGGGCCCATTCTTCGATCTTGCTCTTGCTGGCGCCGGGATCGTTGAAGTCCCGATTGAAGTAGTAATTTCGCAGCGTCAGGCTGGTCTTGGAATCTTCGAAAAAACCGTTGCTTTCAGCGTGTGCCGAAGGCATCAGGGCAAGCGCCATTGCACCGCCGAGCAGGGCCCGGGGAGGGAGAGGAAGGTAATTCATTATTGTTGTTTTCCTGGAGGATGGACTCAGTAGCGAGGGGAGGGCCTCGCTACCGCTTTGATTCAAGCCTGGCTGGGTTGGCCGGCAGGCTGCGCCGGGGCGTTGGGCCGCAGCTGCAGCAACACGGCGGCGGCAATCACGAAGACCACGGCAAACACCCCATACAGGTGCAGTGGCTGCCACCCGCTGTCCAGCAACAGGCCGGCGACGGTGGGCGACAGGATCGCGCCGATGCGCCCGATACCGATGCCCCAACCGACCCCCGTGGTGCGCACGGAAGCGTCGTAGACAATCGGCGACAGCGCGTACAGGCCTGCCACGCAACCGTTGGCGAACAAGCCGATCAGCAGGCCCAGGCCGAGTGCCATGGATACCGATGACGCGGAGCCGACGAACAGCACCAGCAGGCCCGCGGTAATCAGCATGAACAGCGACAGCACCCGGGTCAGCCGCCAGCGCGAGGCCAGGCCGCCAATCAGCGCGGCGCCGAAGATGCCGCCTACGCTCAGCAGCACGCCGCCGCTGATGCCTTGCTGTGCCGAAAGCCCAGCCGAGACCAGCAGCTTCGGCGTCCAGCTCATCACGAAGTAGAAGCCGAACATCACCAGGAAGAACAGCAGCCAGATCAGCAGGGTGGTGCGTCGCGAATCCGGCGAGAGCAACTGCGCCAGGCGGCCACGGCCTGAAGTCGGCGCGGAAAGAGCCATGGGCAGTTCGCGCAATGGAGGCTGGCCAAGACGTGCGGCCAGGCGATTGATGCGTGCCAAGGCATTTGCGGGACGACGGGCGATCAGGAAGTCCAGCGATTCAGGCAGGTACAGCAACACCAGGGGAATCACCGCAAGGGTCACGGCGCCACCAAAGATGAACACCGAACGCCAGCCAAAGTGCGTCAGCAGCCACACCGACAATAGCCCGCCCAAGGTCGCGCCCAAGGCATAACCGGTGGACTGCAAACTCACCGCCAGTCCGCGCCAGCGCTTGTTGGCATATTCGCTGGCAATCACGTTGCTGCTGGCCAGGATTCCGCCGATCCCCAGGCCGGTGAAGCCACGAAGCAGCGCCAGTTGCAGGGGCGTCTGGCTCAGGGCCGACAACAGCATGCCGGCACCCGAGAGCAGCAGGCAAAACAGAATCAATGGTCGACGTCCATAACGATCCGCCCACGGCGCAATGAACAAAGAGCCTGCCGCCATGCCAAACAATCCGGCACTCAACAGCAACCCGATCTGCGCGCCGCTCAAGCCCCATTCGGCAGACACCGAGGAGGCCGTGAAAGCCATCACCAGCACGTCGAAGCCATCGATCATGTTCAGGACAATACAGATACCCACGGCCAGCCATTGGAAACGCGCCATGGAATGCTCATCTACCACGCTCTTCAGATCCACACTCATGGCTTGCCCTCGAGATGAGGCTGGGCAATGGTAAAGCGAGAAAGGCACACGAAGCTGGGTGCAAGCCGAAGCTCGAACCCGATTGAGAAGTTACTCATCACGACACCCTTGTTATTTTTATGAGCGGGCAGGCGTTTTACCTGACACCGAGTGGCGCCAGTCAATCGTTTTATGGATCCATTGAAAAGTGGTTGTTAGAGGATTTTTATCTGATTTTTAATAAATTAAGATAAAATCGTTTAAAAACAATCAGTTATGAACTACTAAAGTGTTCGATTATCGGTCATTTCGTAAATTTTTCTGCAAAGGATCCAATATAAGGGTGTGAGGAGCTCATGGGGTAGACCCCGGGACATGCTTTGCGTTTCAAGCCGCAGCACCGCAGACCAGCGGTATTCGCTCCAGGCTTTGGCGTTTGATCGATTCGAGACTTTGTAACTACACACGCCCAATCCCGGTGCACGCTGGCACTGGGAGAGGACGGCGGTTGTGGAACCGGCTCTTGCTCAATGTGATTTCGCGAGAGGGTTGAGAACTTCGCAGTGATGCTCAGTTGGCGGTATTCAGTGATGCTTCAGTGGTCGAACTGGAGCGTGCGATCACGGTGATAATCGACAAGGCTGCGATCACCAGCCCGGGTGAAGTCGCCAGCAGCACGCCGGTAGTGCCGGCACCGGCAGCAAGGATCTGCCCAGCGGCCAGAGGGCCTGCCACTGAGCCCAGGCGCCCGATGGCCACGGCCGCGCCGACGCCGGTGGCGCGCACTGCGGTCGGGTAGGTCGGTGGCGCCAGGGCGTAGAGCACCAGTTGCGCAGCCATGACGAACAACCCGGCGGCAAACCCGGCGATCGACATTGGTACGATTCCGATAGACAGGCCCACCCCGGCCAGCGCCGCCAGCAACCCGGCATACACGAACAGCACGACCTTGAGGCCGTTACAACGGTCCAGAAGCAGGCCGCCGAGCAGCGACCCGAGGGCGCCACCGATATTGAACAGCATCTGGATCATGCCCGCCTGGGGTTTGCTGAAGCCCTGTTCCAGCAGTAATGATGGGAGCCAGTTGAGCAGCATGTACATCACGGTCAAGGTGAAGAAATAGCTTAGCCACAGGGCCAGGGTGTTGCGTGTGCGGCCTTCGCCGAACAGCGCCTGTGCGCTGGATGGCCGCAGGCTGCCAGTGGCTGAATGTTGCTCGCGGAATGCAGTGGATTCGGGCAGCAGTAGGGCCATCAGCGGCACGACCAGCAAGGGCACCAGGCCCCCGATGATGAAGGTGGTTTGCCAGTGTTCACTTGAAAACATCGCCACCACCGCCGCGAGCGCTCCGCCCAGGGGCACGCCGCAGTACATGACACTAATGGCGGTGCCGCGGTTGCGTTCGCTTACGGCTTCGGCGCACAAGGCGATCAGGTTGGGCAGGGCGGCGCCCAGGCCCAGACCGGTCATGAAGCGCACCAGCAATAGGCTGGAGTAGCTCTCGACATAGGCGGTGCACAGGGAAAACAGGCCGAACAGCAGTACGGCACTGACGAGGATTTTCTTGCGGCCGATGCGATCGGCGACCCAGCCGCCAAAAAACGCGCCGGGCAGCAGGCCGATGATTCCGGCGCTGAACACCCAGCCCATCATCTTCGGGTCCAGGGCAAAACTCTGGCGCAGTCCGGCGGCAGCTGTGCCGGCGGCCTGCAGATCGAAACCCTCGATCAGCGCAACGATAAAGCACAAAGCGATTGTCAGCGTCGAACGACGCGATGGGCTGTCCATGGGTGGAACCTCATTGTTGTTTTTGTTGTGGAGTCGAGCCGTCCCATCGCACGGGGTACGCTGAAGATGGCTGCTGGCGAATAAGATAACAAAGATAACTAAAAAATGAATCGCCCTATGAAAATCATAAAAATCGGTAGTTAAGGCTTATAAATCAACTACTAAGATCTGGAAAATGCGGATTGCTGGAAAATAGATAATAATATTAATGTTCGATTATCGGTCATTTGCCATTGACAGCGGTTGCTGGCTGTTTCCATTCTCTGTCCGCGAAGCCGGCTGCACTGGGCTCTGCCGGCGGCACAAACAACAATAAAAAATGGAAATCGAACATGCCAAATCTCCCTGCGCACGACGTTGCAACGGCGTCTGCCACCTGTGTGCCCGGTATCAACCGAGGGTTGGTCCTGGCGCTGCTCGGCTTGAGCGTTCTACCCACCCAGCTGCGCGCCGGGGGCTTCATCGAAGACAGCCATGGCACCTTGACCCTGCGTAATTACTACCTGGATCGCCAATACAAGGACGATGGCGCCAAGTCCGCGGCCCAGGAGTGGGCCCAGGGTTTCATCATGAACATGGAGTCGGGGTTCACCCCGGGGCCGCTGGGTTTTGGCCTGGACGTTCGCGGGCTGATGGGGGTCAAGCTCGACTCCGCGCCGGACCGCAGCGGCACCGAGTTGCTGCCGGTGTCGGCCAGCGACAATCGGGCGGCGGACGAGTACTCGCGCCTGGCCCCGACCGCCAAGCTGCGTTTTGCCCAGACCACGGTGAAGTCCGGGGACGTGTCGATCTTCCTGCCGTTTGCCTTTGCCAGCCCCTCGCGACTGCTGCCACAAACCTTTCGCGGCACCATCCTGAGCTCCAGGGACTTCGATGGGCTGACGCTGAACACCGGTTATATCGATCGCATCGACAAGCGCAATTCCACAAACTATGAGGCGATGACCATCGCGTCGCCCAACCGGCGCTTCAACGCCACTGCCACGACCTCGCACATGGCCTATGCGGGGGGTGATTACCAGGTCAGCAAGACGCTGAGCCTGCGTGCCTATCACGTCGAGGTGACTGACTTGTACCAACAGGACACCTTTGCCTTGCTGCATGAGCTGCCGCTGGGAGGAGGTGTGTTGACCAGCGACCTGCGCAGTTTTTTCAGTCGCGAGGATGGCAGCGCCAAGGGTGGTGAAGTGGACAATCGCAACGTCTCGGGGATGTTCAGCTACCGATACGGCGGACACAAGCTGGGCATCGGTTATATGCATTCCACTGGCGAATCGGCGACGCCCTACATCTCCGGGACAGAGTTGATGGGCATGAGTGAGATGACCATGGCGTCGGACTTTCTCAATGCCAAGGAGCGCACGTGGCAGGCCATCTATGACTATGACTTCGCAGCGTCCGGAGTGCCCGGGCTGAGGGGCCGCTTGCGTTATTTGCGCGGTGACAATATCGAGATGGCGGCCTTCAACGCCGAGGACCGCAAGGAGCGCGAGTTTCAGATGGAGTTGGGCTATGTGGTGCAGAGCGGTCCGCTGAAAAATGTCGCACTGGTGGCGCGCAAGGCGATCTACCGCAACGATTTCCCGACCGGTGCGGCCTTTCGTGATGAAAACCAGACCCGCTTCCTGGTGACCTACACCTTACCGATCTGGTAACCCCGCAGTCCTGCAAACGCCTCACCGGCACGTCCCTCTGGGGCGTGTCTCACTCCTGATAAATCTTCTTCAGCAGGCGCAGCAGCTCTTCCCGCTCCTGATCGTCCAGCGCCGCGGTGGCGTCCAGGTCGCTTTGCGCGGCGATCTGGTTCAGCTCCTTGAGCAGGGTCTCGCCGGTCTTGCTGAGGAAGATCCCGTACGAGCGCTTGTCAGGCTTGCACCGCACGCGCACCGCCAGCGCACGGCTTTCCAGTTTATTGAGCAGCGGCACCACCTGGGGCGGCTCGATGGTCAGAGCCCGGGCCAGATCGGCCTGCATCAGGCCGGGGTTCTGGTTGATGATCGCCAGGGCGGAGAATTGGGCAGGTCGTAGATCGTGGGCCGAGAGGCGGCCAATCAGGTTCTGGAACAGCTTGAGTTGTGCGCGGCGCATGGCGTAGCCGATCAGGTCGTTCAATGCCGAATCGAGTGGTGCCTGCATCTCGGCGCTGGTCGACGCTGCCTCGATCGTCTCGGCGAGGGGGGAGGGCTTGGCCATTGCAGGTGAGTCCTGAGGATTTTGGGTTAACAAGGCTATCTATTTTGCCGGCGTTGACCGGTGATTGCTATGGCCAATGTTGGTTGGCGTTCGGAGGGTGGGCGCTTACAGTGTGACGGAAACAGATTAATATTATTAATAGTTAATTGACATAACTAATTGGCCGGTTTAATTTCCAGTCATCTTCAAACCAAGAACAAGAGAGCATCGTCATGAGCAATTACGAAGGTCGCTGGACAACGGTCAAAGTGGAAATCGAGGAAGGCATCGCGTGGGTCATCCTCAACCGCCCGGAAAAACGCAACGCCATGAGCCCGACCCTGAACCGCGAGATGATCGATGTTCTGGAAACCCTGGAGCAGGATCCGGATGCCGGTGTCCTGGTGTTGACCGGTGCGGGCGAAGCCTGGACGGCGGGGATGGATCTCAAGGAGTACTTCCGCGAAGTGGACGCCGGCCCGGAAATCCTGCAGGAAAAAATCCGTCGCGAAGCCTCGCAATGGCAGTGGAAACTGTTGCGCATGTACGCCAAGCCGACCATTGCCATGGTCAACGGCTGGTGCTTCGGCGGCGGCTTCAGCCCTCTGGTGGCCTGCGACCTGGCGATCTGCGCCGACGAAGCGACCTTCGGCCTGTCGGAAATCAACTGGGGCATCCCGCCGGGCAACCTGGTCAGCAAGGCCATGGCCGACACCGTGGGCCATCGCCAGTCGCTCTACTACATCATGACCGGCAAGACCTTTGGTGGGCAGAAAGCCGCCGAGATGGGCCTGGTCAATGAAAGCGTACCCCTGACGCAACTGCGTGAAGTTACCGTGGAGCTGGCGCGTAACCTGCTGGAGAAAAACCCGGTGGTGCTGCGTGCGGCCAAGCATGGTTTCAAACGTTGCCGCGAACTGACGTGGGAGCAGAACGAGGATTACCTGTACGCCAAGCTCGATCAGTCACGCCTGCTGGACACCGAAGGTGGTCGTGAGCAGGGCATGAAACAATTCCTCGACGACAAGAGCATCAAGCCTGGCCTGCAAGCGTACAAGCGCTGAGGTGCTGCGGTAGGTAGCCCGGCGCATCCCGCTACTGGCGGTTGCGCCCTGGTGCTGCGGTTACACCGTTCTTATGCATTCCCGATAAAGACTATAAAGAGGAATCACCATGCTGGACGTGCCCCTGCTGATTGGCGGCCAGTCGTGCCCCGCCCGCGACGGTCGAACCTTCGAACGCCGTAACCCGGTGACCGGCGAGTTGGTGTCGCGGGTTGCCGCCGCCACCCTGGAAGATGCCGACGCCGCGGTGGCCGCTGCGCAGAAGGCGTTTCCCGCCTGGGCCGCGCTGGCCCCCAATGAACGCCGCACCCGTTTGCTCAAGGCAGCCGAGCAATTGCAGGCGCGCAGCGCCGAGTTCATCGAGGCGGCGGGCGAGACCGGTGCCATGGCCAACTGGTATGGGTTCAACGTGCGGCTGGCGGCCAATATGCTGCGTGAAGCGGCGTCGATGACCACGCAGATCAATGGCGAAGTCATTCCCTCGGATGTGCCTGGCAGTTTCGCCATGGCCCTGCGCCAACCCTGCGGCGTGGTGCTGGGCATCGCGCCCTGGAACGCCCCGGTGATTCTCGCCACCCGCGCTATCGCCATGCCATTGGCCTGCGGCAACACCGTGGTGCTCAAGGCCTCCGAGCTCAGCCCTGCGGTGCACCGCTTGATCGGTCAGGTATTGCAGGACGCCGGCCTGGGCGATGGCGTGGTCAATGTCATCAGCAACGCGCCAGCGGATGCTGCGGCGATTGTCGAGCGGTTGATCGCCAACCCGGCGGTGCGCCGGGTCAATTTCACCGGCTCGACCCATGTCGGACGCATCGTCGGCGAACTCTCGGCGCGTCACCTCAAACCGGCCTTGCTGGAACTGGGAGGCAAGGCACCCTTGCTGGTGCTCGACGATGCCGACCTGGACGCCGCGGTAGAGGCGGCCGCCTTTGGCGCCTATTTCAATCAGGGGCAGATCTGCATGTCCACCGAGCGTCTGATCGTCGATGCCAAGGTTGCCGATGCCTTTGTCGACAAGCTGGCGGCCAAGGTCGCCACCCTGCGCGCGGGTGACCCCGCGGCTGAGGGCTCGGTGCTCGGTTCGCTGGTGGACGCCAGCGCCGGTACGCGCATCAAGGGCTTGATCGACGATGCCCTGGCCAAGGGCGCGCGCCTGGTGGTCGGTGGGCAACTGGACGGCAGCATATTGCAGCCGACCCTGCTCGATGGCGTTGACGCGAGCATGCGCCTGTACCGCGAGGAGTCCTTCGGGCCGGTGGCCGTGTTGCTGCGCGGTGAGGGTGATGAAGTGTTGCTGCAACTGGCCAACGATTCCGAGTTCGGGTTGTCGGCGGCGATTTTCAGTCGCGATACCGGGCGTGCCCTGGCCTTGGCCCAACGGGTCGAGTCGGGCATCTGTCATATCAACGGCCCAACCGTGCACGACGAGGCGCAAATGCCGTTTGGCGGGGTCAAGTCCAGCGGCTACGGAAGTTTCGGCGGTAAGGCGTCCATCGAGCATTTCACCCAGCTGCGTTGGGTTACCTTGCAGAACGGACCGCGGCACTACCCGATCTGAACAGGCGGGCGATTGACTTTCCCGTAAGTCAATCGCCCGCGTGCAAGGCCGAAATAACAATAACAAGGCTGCAGCCAATGGCTGCCACGCTATCAGTGAGTCACCTTCGGGTGGCTTGGGTTTAGCGTGCCTCGACGGAGTACAAGCACTTGAGTTCCGAATTCAGTTTACAAACCCAAGCCAATGTCCAAGCCGGCACACCGCGCTATCGCCCCGTATCCATCGGTTGTGCGGCGGTCGAGGTGACAGAGCAGCATGGCGAACTGCACATGCGTTCCCTGGAACCCTTGGCCGAGTTGCCCAGGCGCTTGCTCGACCGCTTGGTGCATTGGGCCCGGTTGCGTCCTGAGCAGACCTTTATCGCCGCCCGCCAGGAAAACGGTGAATGGCGTCGGGTGAGTTACGCGCAAATGCTTGACAGTGTCCGGGCGATCGCCCAAAGCCTGCTGGGCTATGGTCTGTCGGCCGACAAGCCCCTGGTGCTGCTCTCGGGCAATGACATCGAGCATTTGCAAGTGGCCTTCGGCGCCCTGTATGCGGGCATTCCCTACTGTCCGGTGTCGCCGGCCTATTCGTTGCTGTCCCAGGACTTCTCCAAGCTGCGCCACGTGTGCGAGTTGCTCAAGCCAGGCCTGGTCTTCGTCAGTGATGCCGCGGCGTACCAGCGCGCCATCGATGCCGTGATACCGGCGGATACGCCACTGATCAGCGTCCGTGGTCAGGTCGAAGGTCGTCGCCAGGTGAGCTTTGCCAGCCTGCTTGAGCAACCGGGCGGCGCCGAGGCTGAAGCCGCTTTTACCGCCACCGGCCCGGACAGCATCGCCAAGTTTCTTTTCACTTCCGGCTCGACCCGGCTGCCCAAGGCCGTGATCACCACCCAACGCATGCTCTGCGCCAACCAGCAGATGCTGTTGCAGACTTTTCCAGTGTTCGGTGAAGCGCCTCCGGTGCTGGTGGACTGGCTGCCGTGGAATCATACGTTCGGCGGCAGCCACAACCTCGGCATCGTGCTCTACAACGGCGGCAGTTTTTACCTGGACGACGGCAAACCTACCGCGCAGGGATTTGCCCAGACCCTGCGCAACCTCAAGGAAATCTCTCCCACCGCCTACCTGACCGTGCCCAAGGGCTGGGAAGAACTGGTCTCGGCCCTGGAACAGGACGCAGAGCTACGGGAGTGTTTTTTCAAGCGCGTCAGCCTGTTCTTCTTCGCCGCTGCCGGACTGTCGCAAAGCGTCTGGGATCGCCTTGACCGGGTCGCCGAACAACACTGTGGCAAACGAATCCGGATGATGGCGGGGCTGGGCATGACCGAGGCCGCGCCATCCTGCACCTTTACCACCGGGCCCTTGTCCATGGCCGGTTACATCGGCCTGCCTGCGCCGGGTTGCGAGGTCCGGTTGGTACCAAAAGACGGCAAGCTGGAAGGGCGCTTCCGTGGGCCGCACATCATGCCCGGTTACTGGCGTTCACCGCAGCAGACCGCCGAAGTGTTCGACGAACAAGGCTATTACTGTTCCGGTGATGCACTCAAGCTTGCCGACCCGGATGACGCGCAACTGGGGCTGATGTTCGATGGGCGCATCGCCGAAGACTTCAAGCTGTCTTCCGGGGTGTTCGTCAGTGTCGGGCCGCTGCGTAATCGTGCGGTACTGGAGGGCTCGCCGTATGTCCAGGACCTGGTAGTGACCGCGCCCGATCGTGAATGCCTCGGAGCGCTGGTGTTCCCACGGTTGTACGAATGTCGCCGCATGGCGGGGCTGGCGACCAGTGCCAGCGACGCTCAGGTGTTGGCAAGCACGCCGGTACGCGAGTGGTTCGCCGATTGGTTGCAACGGCTCAATCGCGAAGCCAGCGGCAATGCCAGTCGCCTGGAGTGGATCGCGTTGCTCGACGAGGCCGCGTCCATCGATCGCGGGGAAATCACCGACAAGGGCTCGATCAATCAGCGTGCGGTGTTGCAGTGGCGCGCGGAGCAGGTCGAGGCCCTGTATCGCGGGCTCGATCCGACCATCCTGCGGGCTGGGGCGAAATCTTGAACACAGAAGGGCAGTACTCGGCCTTTGCCGATGCGGCGATTTTCGAAGCGGTGCGAACGCCGTGGGTGGACCTCGGTGGCGCACTGGCCGAGGTTTCGCCGATCGACCTGGGCATCAAGGTCGGGCGCGAAGTACTGGCTCGCGCGGGCGTCGATCCGCTGGCGGTAGACAGCGTACTGGCGGGCTCCATGGCCCAGGCCAGTTTCGATGCCTACCTGCTGCCACGGCATATCGGTCTCTATAGCGGCGTGGCGCAATCGGTTCCGGCACTGGGCGTGCAGCGTATCTGTGCCACCGGATTCGAACTGCTGCGCCAGGCTGCCAGGCAACTGGATGACGGTATGCAACTGGCGCTGTGCGTGGCCACAGAATCGATGTCACGGAATCCGATTGCGGCCTATACCCATCGTGGCGGTTTCCGTCTTGGCGCCGAGGTGCAGTTCAAGGACTTTCTTTGGGAAGCGTTGTACGACCCAGCCCCCGGGATGGACATGATCGCCACCGCCGACAAGCTGGCACGGCGCTATGGGCTGAGTCGCGAAGCCGTGGACGCCTATGCCTGTGCCAGTCATGAGCAGGCGTTTGCAGCGCAGCAGGCAGGGTGGCTGGCGCCTGAGATTGTTGCTGTGGGTCCCCAAATCTTTGAACTTGAAGGTTATCAATCTCGCAGTATTCGCTTGCCTCGGGGCGTCGACTCGGTGAGTGAAGACAGCCACCCACGACCGGCAAATCTCGCCGCCCTGGTCCGGCTGCGCGCGGTGCACGAGGGTGGCGTACAAACCGCCGGAAACAGCTGTGCGGTAGTCGATGGTGCGGCAGCGGCGCTGGTCGGACCTGCTTCGGCTAGCCGCAATACACCGTTAGCCTTTCTGCGGGCTAGCGCTGTGGTGGGGGTGGCGCCGGAGTTCATGGGTATCGGTCCTGCACCAGCGATTCGTCTGTTGGCGCAGCGCAGCGGCTTGAGCCTGGATCAGATCGACAGGTTTGAAATCAACGAAGCTCAAGCCGCCCAGGTCCTCGCCGTGGCTCAGGAGTTGGAATTGGACCGCTCCCGTCTCAACGTTCAGGGCGGCTCGCTGGCCCTCGGTCACCCTTTGGCTGCCAGTGGTCTGCGCTTGGTCTTGACCTTGTCCCGCCAACTGCGCGAACACAACCTGCGCTATGGGATTGCCGCGGCCTGTGTCGGCGGCGGGCAGGGCATGGCCCTGCTGATCGAGAACCCGACCTGGCGCGCCTGAGGCATCAGTAGCCCGCCCGTAGCGACGGATGTCACCTGTTCACTACCCTATGAGGTTTCACATGTGGAGCTATCAGGCGCCCTTGCGCGATATGCGATTTGTTCTTGAGTACTGGCTGCAGGCGCCCGAAGCGTGGCGTCGAAGTTCGGTATTCCAGGCGCTGGATTTGCCGCTGGCCGTGCAGGTGCTGGAGGAAGCTGGGCGTTTCAGCAGTGGCGTCCTGGCGCCGTTAAACAGCATTGGCGATCGTCAGGGTTGCCGCTTGGCTGAGGGACGGGTCACTACTCCGGATGGCTTTTGCGACGCGTATCGGGCCTATGTCGAAGGCGGTTGGCCGGCCCTGGCCTGTGCCGAAGCGCTGGGTGGACAAGGCTTGCCGCAGGTGCTCGACGCGGCGTTGCAAGAGATGCTTTACGCCAGCAACCACGCTTGGGCCATGTACACCGGCATCGCCCACGGCGCCTATCTGTGTTTGAAGACCCACGCAGCCGCGTGGCTGCAGGAGCGCTATCTTCCCGAGATAATTAGTGGCGAAACCTTGGCCACCATGTGCCTGACTGAGCCCCAAGCGGGCAGTGATGTCGGCCTGCTACGCTGTCGCGCCGAACCTCAGGACGACGGCAGTTATCGGCTCAGTGGCAGCAAGCTGTTTATCTCGGGCGGCGAGCACGACCTCACCAACAACATCCTGCATCTGGTGCTGGCTCGCGTGCCGGGAGCGCCAACTGGCAGCCACGGGATTTCGCTGTTCCTGGTGCCGAAGTTATTGAATCAAGGTCAGGCCAACGGCGTGGCCTGCGACGGTATCGAGCACAAGATGGGGATTAGGGGCAGTGCCACCTGTTCCCTGGTGTTCGAGGCGGCCCAGGGTTGGTTGATTGGCGAGGTCAATCGTGGCTTGAAGGCGATGTTCGTGATGATGAATTCAGCACGCCTTCACGTAGGTCTGCAAGGTCTGGGGCACAGCGAAGCGGCCTGGCAGAACTGCCGTAGCTACGCCAGTGAGCGCCAGCAGATGCGTGCACCGTTAAGACCGGCCGGGGTCGTGGCGCAGGCGGCCGATCCGATCCACTACCATCCGGCAATGCGCCGCGTCCTGCTCGAATTACGCGCCACCAGCGAAGGCATGCGCGCTATCGGCTATTGGGTCGCACACCTGTTGGACCAGGCCGAACATGACCCGCAGCTAATGGCTCGGCAACAAGCCGGGCAACTGGCGCAACTGCTAACGCCGATCATTAAGGCGTTTTTTACCGAACAGGGTTTTCGCCAAGCCAGCAACGCCTTGCAGGTGTTTGGCGGCTACGGTTACGTCACCGAATTTGCCATCGAGCAAACCCTGCGCGACAGCCGTATCGCCATGATCTACGAAGGTAGCAACGAGATTCAGGCCAACGACCTGCTGCTACGCAAGGTATTGGGCGATCAGGGGCAGGCTTTTGACCTGTTGTTGGCGCAATTGCGCGAGGAGTCCAGGCTGGGCGCCGAACTGCCACAGTGCGCCGGCTTTGCTGCACAACTGGTGAACCTGTGTGGTGAGCTTCACGTGCTGGTTGGCGAGGTGCGTGAGATATCACTTGAAGATGTTGAGTACCCATATCGAGCTGCAGGGAATTTCCTTCAGCTTTGCGGCCTGACCTTGCTTGCGCTGGCCTGGGCACGGTCGGCACGGGTCTCGCAGCAATTGCCTGAGGACGATCCACTGCGCGCCGTCAAACGGGAAACAGCGGGGTTCTTTTTCAGCTACCTGCTGCCCCAGGCCGAGCAGCACATGGCCGCGGTGCGTGGGGCGCGAGCAGGGTTGGCGTTTATTTAAGGGTCGGTAAAAGACCCAAACGGACGCCGAAGTGCCGCCAGGCGATGGCGATGGCGGTCAGCGACGGTTGCGGGCTTGAATGATCGCGGCTTTCGATACGCCAACGCGCCGGGCGATTTCAGTGATGGTGCATCGCATGAGATGAAACTGGCTTTCTCACTGGAGGGACCGAGGAGGCGCTGCATAAGCTCCAGGTTAAAGGCGGCATCGAAGTAGCCATGGCCACCGATCACTCCAACCGCATGTTCCATTGCCTGGAACATGCGGGTCGATCTGCTGAGAGACTCAATTCTTGTTCTTCATCGGATCGCCTCCGGAAGAACGTTACGCCTCTGGCCACCGATCAACTACTTCGCCGTAATCACCGACAGTTTTGTAATCCCGGCCCGCTCGATCGACGCCATGGCACGGGCTACTTCGCCATAATTCACACCGTTGTCGGCCTGCAATTGCACACGGACTTCGGCGTCCTTGGTCTTGGCGGCCTTGAGGTTGGTTTCCAGCAAATCCGGCTGGATTTCATCCTTGTTGATGAACACCTTGCCCTTGTCGTCGATGCTCACCACCAGCGGGTCTTTCTGTTCCACTGGCGCGACCGACTCGGTTTTCGGCAGATTGATCGGAATCGCGTTGGTCAACAGCGGCGCGGTGACAATAAATACCACCAGCAGCACCAACATGACGTCCACCAAGGGCGTGACATTGATCTCGCTGAGCACTTCATCGCTGTCTTGTGTAGAGAAGGCCATATCAGGAGGCCTCCTTGACGTTCTGCCCGGCGACGGTGGCGCTGGACTTGCTCAGTACAGGATGCCGCAGCACGCGGAATGAATGCTTCTGCGCCAGGCTGTAGAAGTCGTGGGCGAAGTCATCCAGATCTGCCGCCGTCAGCTTCAGCCGACGCAAAAAGTAGTTGTAGACCAGCACTGCGGGTACGGCGACGGCAATCCCGACACCGGTGGCGACTAGCGCGGCACCAATGGGCCCGGCCACGGTTTCCAGGCTCGCCGAGCCCGCCGCACTGATCCCTTTCAACGCTGACATGATGCCCCAGACGGTGCCGAACAGCCCGATAAAGGGCGAGGTACTGCCGATACTGGCGAGAATGGCCAGGCCACTTTCCAGCGAACGCCGTTCACGTACGATCTGCTGGCGCAGGGCACGTTCGAGACGGTCCTGATGATTGATCGACTGGCTGAGGTCGGTTGCCTGGCTGTCACTGACCTGAATCGCCGCATAACCGGCCAGCGCGACGCGAGCAGCGGCCCCCGGCAGGCTGTTGGCGGACTCGGTTGCTGATTCAAGGCTCGAAGCGGCCCAGAATTGCTTGTGGAATTTCCGATCCTGGGCCTTGAGCCGGAAGAATTGCAGTCCTTTAAGCAAGGCCAAGCCCCAAGTCGCGACGGAAAAAAGGATCAACAGCCAGATGACGGCATGTTCGATGGATTCGAAGGGGGATGCGAGTAGATTCATGGTCTTCGTTCTCTGATATAGGTTGCTGAGTCGCGGCGCTCCTTTTGTGGGGTGGCCCGCTGTTGCCAGGGTGCAGGGGTCTTGATTGCTACTTGATCTTAAAATCTATGGGCACGCTGACCCAGCCATCCTGGGCGACGTTGCCTTGTTTGGCCGGGACGAAACTCCAGCGCTTGACTGCGGCCAGCGCCGCGTCGTCGAGTTGATCGCGGCCGCTGCTTTTCTGGATCTGGATTTCACCCGGTTTGCCGCTGGCCAAAACATGCACTCGCAACAACACCGTGCCTTGCCAGCCGCGACGCATCGCCACTGACGGATATTCCGGCGCCGGGTTGTGCAGGTACCCTGCGTTGGCGGACGCAGGGGTGATCGGTAGCGGAGCAGGTGGGGCCTCTGGGGCTGGCGCAGCGACCGGTTGTGGCGGAGCGGGTGGGGCAGGTTGCTGCGCCACGGGTTTGGCTACCGGTTTGGGCACCGGTTTGACCACCGGCTTGGGCTTGGGAATCGGTTTAGGCGGTGGCGGTTTCACGGCCAATTCGTCCTCCACCGGTGGTGGCGGTTCGACCACCGGCTGCACAATCGGCTCGGGCGCAGGAGGCTCCACCACCGGTGGAGCCGGCTGCGAGAATTCGATGGTCATCGGCGGAATCTCCGGCGGCACCACGGGCAGTTGCGGCGTTGGTACCTGGTTGACCCAGACAATCACTGCGCCATGCAGCACCAGCGCAAACACCCCGAGCAAGGCCACTTCGCGGCGGCTCAACACACGCTTGGGCGTGCTGTGCAGACGTGACTGCGACAGGGGCTCGCGGAAGACCCGGCCAAGCTCGAGCAGTTCGCCGGGCCTGGGGCTTTGGAATACCTGTGGCAGCGTTGTGGGGCTCTGGACATTGCCCATTTGTGTACTCCTGTGAATCTTCAGTTTTTACAACGCTTCGACGAATAGCTACGAGGCTCAATGCCCCACCAATTCCGCTAGCAGTTGTTCCTTGAAACCTTGTAGTACGGTTGAAGCCCGATCCCGGGGATGGGGCAGATCTATCTTGATTTCGTGCTTGATCCGTCCCGGGTGGGCGTCCATGACGATCACCCGGTCACCCAGGTACAGCGCTTCTTCGATGTCGTGGGTGACCATGATCACGGTGCAGCGCTGCTGGACCCAGATGCGTTGCAACTCGTGCTGCAGTCGTATCCGGGTCAGCGCGTCGAGGGCGCCCAGAGGCTCGTCGAGCAAAAGCACTTTCGGTTTGTTGATCAACGCACGGGCGATGGCCGCTCGTTGTGCCATCCCGCCGGACAATTGGTGCGGGTAGGCGTTTTCAAAGCCTTCAAGTTTGACCAGGGCAATGTGCTCGGCCACCAACCGCTGTTTTTCTGCGTCGGACAACGGATGATTTTTCAGGGCCAGGGCGATGTTCTGGCTCAGGGTCATCCACGGAAACAAACGATGGTCCTGAAACACGATCCCGCGCTCCAGGCTGGTGGCGACGATCCGTTTGCCATCCAGCAAAATGTCACCTTCATAGTCGGCTTCCAGCCCGACAATGAGCCGCAGCAGGGTTGATTTGCCGCAGCCGCTGGCACCGACGATGCTGACGAACTCGCCGGGGCGGACGTCGAGGTTGATGTTATGCAGCACCGGCAGAGGATTGCCCTCGATCCGATAAGCCTTGCTCAGGCCGCGAATGTGCAGCGCACCCGACTGCAATGAAGTGCTGTGTAGCGGGGCATGTTGGGCGATTGCGTTCATGGAATGGCCTTTCAACGAGTGTTGCGCCAGCGCAGCAAATGGCGGCTAAGAAGGGTGAATAGCAGGGTCATCAGGTAGCCACAGAGGCCAATGCACAGCACGCTGAGGACGATGACCTCCATGCGTGAACCGGCTTCGGCGTTCATCATCAGGTTGCCCAGGCCGGCGCCGGAAGACAGAAACAGCTCGCTGCCCACGGCGGTGACCCAGGCAAACGCCAGTGCGTGCAACACGCCGGTGGCAATGCTCGGCAACGCCGCCGGAAGCAGCACATGACGGAACCGCTGCCAGCGGCTCAGGACCAGCACCTGACCGACTTCACGGTAGCGCTGCTCGACATGGCTGAAGCCTTGCCAGGTGTTGAGGACCATCGGATAAAACGCCGCGAGGCTGACGATCAGTACCTTGGAGAACTCACCGTTGCCGAACCACATGGCAATCAGCGGAATCCAGCCAAGCATCGGAACCTGGCGGATCGAGTGGAACAGCGGCCCGATCAACCGATTGGCCACGGCTGACAGCGCCATCAGCACCCCCAGCGATACGCCAAAGAAAATGCCCAAGGCCAGGCCGGTGCTGGTACGTGTCAGGCTGGCCAACAGGTTAACCAGCAACTCGCCATTGGCCAGCAGTTCGATCAAGGCCGAGCCAATCGCCGACAACGGCACAAAAGCGTAAGCCCCGGCGGCGCCCTGGCGTGACAGGTACTCCCAGGTGCCGATCAACAACAGCGGCAGCAACAGGCCGCGCAATTTGGCAAATAGTCGAGACATCGGCGGCTCCTAGCGGGTCTGCCAGCGGAACATCCGCTGTTCGAGTTGGCGAAAACTGAAGTCGAGCACAAAGCCGATCACGCCCGTGACGACCACCCCAACCATCACCACATCGATGCGCAGCATTTGCCGGCTCATTTCAATCATCTGTCCCAGGCCACTGTCGGCGGCCAGCAACTCGGTGGCCACCAGCACCACCCAGGCGCGGGTCAGACTGATGCGAAACCCGGTGATGATCGGTGGTGCGGCAGCCGGCAGGGCGATCTCGCGGACGAACGTCGGCCAGCGCAGTCGATACACGTCAGCCACTTCGAAGTAGCTGCGCGGGATGGCTTTGACGCCTTCGCTGGCGGCCAGTGCCACCGGGAAGAAGGCGGTTTTGGCAACGATGATGATCTTGAAGGTTTCATCGATACCGAACAGCAGCACGAACATCGGGATCAACGCGATGCTCGGAATCTGGCGCAGGGTGTGGAACAGCGGCGAGCAGTAGTTCTCGACGTTTTTCGACAGGGCCATGAGCACGCCGAACGCCAGGCCCGACAACGAGCCGATAGCGAATCCCAGCCCAAGACGCGACAGGCTGTTGAGCAGGTGGTCGAGCAACTCACCGCTGGCTGACAGCTCTTCGAAGGTACGCCACACCTGCGCGGGCGGGACCAACAGGTTGCGCGGAAAAATCCCGGCCTCGGCCACCACCGCCCAGAGCAACAGCAGGGCAACAGGGGAGATGAGCCAGGTCAGGGAGGACAACAGTCGTTGAATACGCATGGCAGGTCTTATTTCGGCGAAGTACCGAAGGGGTATCGCAAGAGCTGTGCCAGTACCGGTAAATACTGCCTGGACCTGATGACGCCATCGCCGGCAGGCCGGCTCCCACAGGTTATGCACCACCCTGTGGGAGCTGGCCTGCCGGCGATGGCGTCGTAATGAACACCGGGAATTGATGCCTGGTCAGCATCCGCTGCTGCCAGGGCAACACCCCACCAGCAGTCCACTCAGAACTCGTAACTGACGCTGGTGTAATAGAACGCGCCCTGGGCACCCTCAGGGCTGGTGATCGAGTACTTCGGTACGCCATACAACTGCGTACCTTCAGCCTTGTCCGGGTGGGTATCGAACAGGTTGATCGCCCCCACGGACACCTTCAGCGCTTTGTCAAAGGTGTAGGACAAGTCCAGGTCAGTCACCCATTGCGGGCTATAAGTCTGGTCCAGCGTCGGGTTGGTGGCGTTGAGGCTTTTCCATTCGCCATAGCGGCGCTGGGCGACAGTGACGCCCCAACCGTCATACAGCCAGTTGGCACTCAAGATCAGCTTGGATTTGGGGGTACCGTCTTCGATCAGGCCCTGGGTGGTACGGCCGACAATCTGCGAGCCACTGATATTGCCGACGTCGCGCAGAGCGGTGATTTTGGTGTTGTTCTGGCTCACGCCGGCATTCAGGTTCAGTTGCCCCCATTGCTGCAGGTCCAACTGATAATTACTCGCCAGTTCGATACCGTCGGTACGGGTGTCGGCGACGTTGGTGTAGAAGGCCGCGCTTTGAATATTCGCGTACGGTGTCCCGGCGAAAATCGGCGAGACCACCGACGCCGGCAACTGGTCAGAGAGGGTGATGCGGTTGTCGATGTCGATGCGGTAGGCGTCCAGCGTCACCGATGCATTGGCCAGTGGGCGCCAGACCAGGCCCAGGGAGTAGCTGGTCGACTCTTCCGGCTTCAGCGACTTGCCGCCCAGCAACGTTGCTTCGGGGCTGTCGGCGCGCAGGGTTCGTTGCTGCACTTCGACAAAGTTGCCGCTGCCCGGCGGTTGTTCCACCACCTGCACGCTGAACGAAGACAAGCCGCTCTGCACCAGCGACGGCGCGCGATAGCCGGTGCTGGCGGTGGCCCTGGCGGCGATCTGCGCAGTGAAGTCATAACGCAGGGACAGCTTGCCGTTGGTGGTGTCGCCGAAGTCCGAATAGTGCTCGGTGCGCGCCGCGACCCCGGCCTGGAATTTCTCGGTGATCTGACCTTCGACATCGAGGTAGGCACCCAATACGTCGCGGTCCAGCGAGGCCGCATCGACTTGGGTAATGCCCGAGTAGTAACCCGGAATGCGTCGCCGCGTAATCGGGTCGACGGTGTTGAAGAGCGGGCCGTTCTGCCATCCCGCGGCTTCGCCTTCGCTCAGTTCATAGTTCTCCTGGCGCCAGGCCACGCCGGCGGAGAGGGTCAGCGGCTTGAACAGCAGGTCGGTGGGCAAGTCCCGCACCCAGTCCAGGGTCACGTTGGTCTGGTCGGCCTCACGTTGGCCGGTGTAAATGCTTTGCGGGCTGCTGGTACCCCAGCTGGGGTTGATCGCATTGCGGTCGGTGGAATCCAGGGTGTTGTTGCCATAGTTCACGGCGAAGTCGAACTTGCCCAGTTGCTCATCTTCGTAACGCAGGCCGCCGGTCAATGCATAGTCTTCCAGCGAGTAGCGGGTGATCGGCAGGCGTCCGTCCGGGTAGCGTTGCAGCGCGGTGCTGCTGTAGTTGTTGCGCAAGGTGGTGGGCGGGTCGAAGAAGCCTTCGGCGTCGGTGTTTTTGTGGGAGTAGGTGGCAAAGCCGTAGGCCGTCAGACCTTCGCCAATGCCGACCTCGCTGTTGAGTGCAAAGTTGTACTGGTCCGACACATTGCCCGAGCCCCAGCGCCATGTACGGTAACGGTTGTTTTGTTCGCGGGGCGTGTTGATGCTCGTGGAGCCCGGGTAGAAGATCCGGTTGTCCGGGTTAGTGTCACTGGCCGGGTCCTGGCTGCCGGCGTCGAAACCCAAGGTCAGGAAGCCGTCGTTGGGCAGGGTGAAGCCTTTCCAGCCGCTGAGTTTGCGCTGGATGCCATCGCCCTTGTCGTAGCCGCCGAAGCGGTATCCGAGGTTGCCCCCTTCGTCCTTTTCCTTGAGCACGATATTGATCACCCCGGCAATGGCATCGGAGCCGTACTGGGCTGCCGCACCGTCGCGCAGGATTTCCACGCGTTGGATCGAACTCAGAGGGATCAGGCTCAAATCGACGGCTGCGGCGCCGCGTCCATTGACCAGGCTTTGGCGGGTAACGTTGGCGCTGGTATGGCGGCGTTTGCCGTTGACCAGCACCAACACCTGATCAGACGCCAGCCCACGCAAGGACGCGCCTTGGGCGATGGAACCGGCGAAGGCGCCCTGGGGTGATTGCGGATAAGTGAACGAGGGCGACAGCGCGGTGAGGGCGCCGGACAGGTCGCTGGCGCCGGTCTGTTCCAGCTGCTCGCCAGACAGAACGTCAATCGGTGCGGCGCTTTCCAGTGCCGTGACATCGCTTCGGCGGGTGCCGAGTACGACCACGGTGTCCAGGTGATCGCTGGTTGCGCCGGGGTTGGTTTCGGCAGCAATGACAGGTAGGGCAAAGCTGCCAATGACCAACGCGATAGCGCCGGCCAACGGGGTGTGATCGAACATGGGTGAATTCCTTCCAGGCGTTGCAGGAGCTGGCTTGCCAACGATGACGGTCGTCAGGGCGATGCAAGGCTTGCGGGCCCATCGCCGGCAAGCCGGCTCCCACAGGGTTTTGTGTAATTGCGGAGGACCGGACATCGCAGACGTTCTGTAGGAGCTGGCTTGCCAGCGATTGCGGTCGTAAGGGCGATGCAAACCTCGGGGGCCTCATCGCCAGCAAGCCGGCGCCTACAAGGGGTTGCGTGGTGCCACAGGAATCAGAAGCGGCTGGTCACGCTCAGGCCGACGGTGCGCGGGTCGCCGTAGGTGATGACGTATTGGCCCAGGGTGCCGTTCGGACGGCCGTGGACCTGGTAGCGGCGGTCGGTGACGTTGTTCACGAAGCCGGTGACGCTGAGCTTTTCATCCGGGCTGAACCAGGTCAGGCGGGTGTTGGCCAGGGTGTAATGCGGCTGGCTGAGGGTTTTGTCAGCACTGCTCTGGCGATCGGCGAGGAAGTATTCCTTGTCACGGAAACTCACGTCGCCCCCCGCGACCAACTTGCCGCCGATTTCCAGCGGGAAGGTGTAGTCGGCACCAAGCGCTACTACGTTGCGCGGCGAACGTACAAAGCTGTTGCCGCTGTAATCGCCGGTGATGGCGCCTGTGTTGGGGTTGGTGTTCTTGAAGTCGGTGTATTCGGTGTCCAGGAACGAGACCGCCGCACGCAAGTGCAGGTAATCGGTCGGCTGGGCTTCGAGTTCCAGCTCGGCGCCCTTGACTGTGCCCTTGGCGCCGTTGGTCAGCGCCGTGGTGAGCACGCCGTTATTGACCGTCAGCAGGTTCACCTGAATGTCCGAATAGTCGTAGTAGAAGATGTTGGCGTTGGCCGTCAGGCGATGGTCGAACCATTCAGACTTGAGGCCGATTTCGTAGGCGTCGAGTTGTTCAGGGTCCACCGTGGTCAGCTGCGAAAGGCTGGTGGACAGGCCAGTGTTGAAGCCGCCGGAACGGAAACCGTGGGCATAGCGCAAGAACGCGCGCACGTTGTCGTTGAACCGGTATTCCGGCGTCAGGTCGTAGGTCCAGGCTTCCCAGGTCTTGTCTTCCTGACGATTGCCATTGGTGCCAACACCCGCCAGTGGCACCAACGGGCCGTTGGCGGTGATGCGGGTCAGTTGGGTCAGGTCGAGATCAATGTCTTTCTTCTCTTGGGTCCAGCGCAGGCCGCTGGTCACGGAGAAGTTGTCGGTGAAGTCGTAGGTCAGGTTGCCGAACAACGCGTAGCTGTCCGTGGTGTGGTCGTAGCTCAAGTCACGAAAGTCAGTGGCACCGCCCGTCTGGTTCGAACCGGTGCCGTTAGGCGTAGGGCCTGGCGTGATGAAGCGCTGTGCAGAGCTGTCGAGATCCTCGTGGAAGTAGTGCGCACCGAGCAACCAGCGCAAGGTTTCCTGCTGCGGCGAGGCCAGGCGCAGTTCCTGGGAATATTGCGAGTATTTGTTGTCGGCAATTGCCGCGCCGTTGACCTCATAAGGGGTGTAGTCGGCGTCGCTTGTAGACTGCCCGCGAATGTAGTCGTAGGCGCTGATGGAGGTCAGCGTGTAGTCCCCGAGATGCCAGTTCAGCGTCAGCGAAGTGCCGTCATGATCGAGCTTGGAGTCTTCATTGACATTGAGGGCGATATCGCGCCCGCGGGGTCTTTCATAGCCGACGTTGTAGTAGCGCCCGATGGTTAGCGAGCCGTTGCTGCCATCGCCTTTGTACTCGCGGCTGTGGACTTTCAGCAATGCCTCGAGATCATCATTTATCTGCGCAAGAAACTGCAGGCGTACGGCTTTCTTGTTGACGTCGCCGTAGGTGTTGTCATCCACCAGGTTCTCCTGGAAGCCGTCGCGTTCTTCGGAATACAGCGAGATCCGGGCGGCGAGTTTGTCATCCACCAGCGCTCCCCCCAGAGCGCCGCTGACGATGCGTTCGTTTTTGGTGCCAAACCCGATCGTGCCGAAACCGTCGGTGTCGAAGGTCGGTTTTTTGGAGATGACATTGACCGCGCCCGCTGTGGTGTTCTTTCCGTACAGCGTGCCTTGCGGGCCGCGCAGTATTTCGATGCGTTCCAGGTCGAACAACGGCCCGCCGCCGGCGATCGGCGCGTTCAGGTACACGTCGTCGGCGTAGATGCCCACCGGGTACACGGTCGCGGCGCCGGTGTCACCGGTGCCCAGGCCGCGGATGTACCAGCGTGGTCGGCCGTCGCCATCCGGGTTCTTGGCTGATGCGTTGGGCACGAAGGTGGTGATATCGCCCATGTTGCGCACGCCATCGGCCACCAGGCTGGTGCCCTGAACTGCCGATACCGCCACTGGAACTTCTTGCAGGGTTTCTTCGCGGTGTTGCGCGGTGACGGTGACGGTCTTGAGTGAAGGCTCGGTGGCCGTTTTGCTGGTGTCGGTTTCTGTGGTTTCTGCTGCCAGCAATCCTTCGCTGACGCCGCCCCCGGCCAGCAATAAGGTTAGCCAGATACTTTTGGTGATTGGATTAAGTTTATGCATTTAAGTCTCCCCCGATAATGTTTCACTAATGGGGGTAGAGCAGAGATCGTGCCAACTGAATTTATGGATGGTTTAGTTTTGTTAAGTGCCTGTATTTAAAGGATATTAAATTTTATAAAGTTGTGATTTTTCAGGGGTTTCAAGGTTTTTTTAGTTGAATCCACTGCGCGTTGAAAGCGTTTGCCGAAGATTCAACATAAGTTGCTTGGCGGGTGTTGCTGGAGCAGCAAACATTGAGTGAGGGAGTGTTGCCAGGTCAACAACTCGTTGACCTTGAAGACGCTATCGTCGGAACGCCGCCCGCAGCAAGCCGGCTCCCACAAGTCCGCAGTGTGAACCCGATTCTGTAGGAGCCGGCTTGCTGCGGGCGGCGTTCCGACGATGGCGGTGTAGCGGGCGACGAAGATTTCAAACCGCCAGGCGGGAAGTGGAACCAATGACATTTTCCAACACGCTGAAATCGATCCAGTCCCGGACATCGAATCGCCGGGGGATGAAGTCCCAGCGGTGCAGGAAGTCAGTGAAATCCTGCAACGCCTCGATGGAACGCGTATCGAGCGTCGTGCGTAAACGCCGGTGGGCGTCTTCACCGTAGGCGGCAGCGACCCAGTATTCGCTGGTGTTCAATTCACGGGCCAGAAAACGCCGGGTCTCGTCCGGATTGGCCCAGGCCCATTGCTCGGTGCGCAGCACGGTATCGACAATCCTCACGCTGGCATCGAAATGTTCATTCAACAAGCGCGTGTCAACCGTCAGCGTCCGTGGCGTGCCGTTGTTCGAGCGAATCAGCGGGTCAGGGTGCGAGCCGGTATCAATGACCACGTGCAAGCCGAATTCGTTGGCCAGGTGCACGGCATGCGCGCCCTTGAGGAAGATCGCGTCGATGTCGCCACGCAACAAACCGATCAGTTCGTTGTTGCGGCGGCTGAAGCGCGTCACACCGAGGCTGACTTCCGAACCGTAGACATGCTGCTTCTGATCGTCGCTGTAGGTACCGCCATAGGGGTAGTCCACCAACTCTACGTCCGACACCTCAAGGCCTTCAAGCTTGAGGGCGTTTTCCAGCCCGCGCAGGGCTTGGGCGCGGGTGAAGTCAATCTGCACGTTGGCCCATTTCGGCACGCCGAAGCGGCGGTTTTTCAGATCGCGAACCGTCTTCACGCCGCTTTCTGCGGTGGTCAGGATCAACTGCACCTCGTCGCTCCAGGACAGCCCCAGCACCCGGGTCTGTACACCGCTGGCGTAGGCCCAGATGGCCGGGATATTACCGCCGTGGCGCACCGAGTTTTTCAGGTGATGGTCGTAGTGTGCTTCGCGAACTTCCCGTTCGCTGGACTCGCGCAGGGATTGAATGTTGGTGCCGAATGGCAGAAAGGCTTGCGCCAGTCGACCGGATTGCACGGCGATGCCCAGTCCTGTGGGAACCGGACTGTGGGTGTACCAAAGCGTATCGAGTGGTTTGCTCATAAAAGCCTTCAGTTCGAGTCCATGAAACCTTGCGGGTTATCCGGCCAGCGCGGTGTGTGATTGCAGCAACGCGTCCAGTGGCCGGCGATCGATCCAGTCACGCACGTCGAAGCTATTGGGGATGAAACGCCAGCGATGCAGAAAGTGGGTGAAGTCCTGCAGGGAGGCGATGGCTTGCTCATCCAGTTCGGTACGCAAGCGCAGGTGTGCGTCATTGCCATAAGCGGCGCTGACCCAGTACTCGCTGCTGTTGGTTTCGCGGGCCAGGTAGCGGCGCGTTTCTTCCGGGTGGGTGTGGGCCCAAAGTTCGGCGCGGCGTACGGAATCGAGAATGCCGGTGGCAACATCGAAGTGGTTGTCCAGCAGGTTCAGATCCACTGCCAGCGTGCGAGGCGTGCCGTTGTTGCTGCGGATCAGCGGCTCGGGGTGCGAGCCGGTGTCGATCACGGTATGCAGGCCGAACTCATGGGCCTGGCGGGCGGCGCTGGCGCCTTTGAGGAAAATCGCGTCGACCTCGCCGCGCAGCAGGCCGACCAGTTCCAGGTTGCGTCCCTCGACCCGCTGGGTGCTGACCGGCGTACCGTTCACGGTGCTGACCTGCGGGTCGCTGAACGTGCCCTCATAACGGTAGTTCACCAGTTGCACATCGCCGACCTGCAAGCCTTCCAGCAACAGGGCGTTTTCCAGCCCGCGCAGGGCCTGTGCGCGGGTGAAGTCGATCTGCGCACCGGCCCAGTCAGGCAAGCCGAAACGGCGCCCCTTGAGGTCCTTGACGGTTTTGATGCCGCTGTCTGGAAGCGTCAGGATCAGTTGCACTTCATCAGCCCAGGACAGGCCAATGACCCGCGTCTCCCGGCCTTGAGCCCGGGCCCAGATCGCCGGGATGTTGCCACCGTGGCGTACCGAGTTGCGCAGGGTGTGATCGAAATGCGATTCGCGCACAGCCTTGTCGGTGGATTCGCGCAATGACTGCACCTGCGTGCCCAAGGCACCAACAGTCTCTTGCAGCCAGCCTTTTTGCACGGCGATGCCCAGCCCGGTGGGGACGGGACAGCGGGTGTACCAGAGGGTGTCGAGGGGGTGAGTCATGGGTAAGTCTCCTGCAGCGTTCAGGCGCTGGCTTTCAGATGAGATGCCGTTTGTGCGACAGGGCGTTGGTGCACCAGCGGCAGGACTTCCTGACCGATGCGCAGGGCTTCTTCCAGATGTGGGTTGCCGGCGAGGATGAAGGTCGAGAAACCGGCGTCGCGGTACTCCACCAGGCGTTCGGCGATGTTCTCGTGGCTGCCCACCAGACCCACGGTCGGGCCCGGTTTGGCCTTGGCGAAACCGGCCCACAGGTTCGGACCGATGATCAGGTCGTCGAAGCGGTCGATGTTTTGGTGGTAGGCGGTCTGGCGAGCACCACCGACCGAATCGGAGCCACTGGCGAAACCCTTGGCGACCACGCTGCTCTTGCCTTCGAGCTTGTCGAACTGGCGGCGCAAATCTTTCCACGCCAGCTCTTCGGTTTCCCGGGCGAACAGGTCGACACGCAGGCCGAAGCGCACGCTGCGACCCTGTTTGTCTGCCAGTTCACGCACGCGATCGATGTGCGGCTTGAGCTTGTCGATGGGCTCGGCCCAGTTCAGGTAGACGTCGGCATGTTTGGCGGCAACATCCAGGGCCGCATCGGAGAACCCGGAAAAGTACACGCCGGGCTTGCGCTCGTTTTGCAGACCGTGCGGCAGGGCACCGTTCTCCAGCTGATAGATATCGCCGTCATAGGAGAAGCGCTCGTTCTCCCAAAGCCCCTGGATGATGTCGAGGAACTCGCCGGTGCGCTTGTAGCGCAGGTCATGTTCGAGGAAGTCGCCGTTGGCCCGCTGACTGGCCGGGTTGCCCCCGGTGATGATGTTCCACTCCAGGCGACCGCGGCTGAGATTCTGCAGGATGGCCGCTTGTTGCGCGGCATAGGCCGGCAGGGTCCAGGTGGCCTGGAAGGCGATGAGGAATTTGATCCGGCGGGTTTCCCGGGCCAGTGCCGCTGCGGCGATCCATGGCTCCGGACCGGTGGGCAACAGGGCGCCTTCGAAACCGGCCAGTTCGGCGGCTTTCGCGACCTGGGCGATGTAGTCGATGTAGGTGAAGTCGTCCGGTTCACCATTGGGCAGACGCCCGGGTGCGATGTTGCCTGGACGATAGTGGGGATTGCCGCGGTTGTGTTTGTCGGTGGTCAGTTGCGGACCATCGGTGCCCAGCGGCAGGCGCCAGAAAAACTCAGTGCTCATAGGGTGCTCCTGATTCAATTACGCGTTGCGTCGTGTAGGTGCGATGACGTTTTGAGTGGATGATTGCAACGGACATGCCATGCGCGGTGAGCCGGGTTTTGTTCAGCAGGGCCGGGCGTTTGGCAGGGGGGCGGGGAAGGATTGAGGATCAGGGTGCTGCTGTGGCAGCAGTGCGTCAGCAATGGTTGCTCGGGGTGCAACAGGTTAATTTTCAGGCGAACTGGCAATCGCCAACGCTAGCAAGCAAGCTCCTACAGGTCCGTGTTGTGAACCCGATTGTGTGTGAGCCGGCTTGCTGCGGGCGGCGTTCCGGCGATGGCGGTTGCGATCACACGGATGCTGTGGCGACGATCTCATCAATGGACGAGCCGGCCTCGGCGCTGCGCAAATAGGTCTGGTACAACGCCGCGTAAGCGCCACCCTGTTCGATCAATTGGCTGTGTGGCCCTTGTTCGACCAGGCGACCCTGGCGAATGACCACGATGCGGTCGGCATCGCGAATGGTGGCCAGGCGATGGGCGATGATGATGGCGGTGCGGCCTTCGCAGAGTCGGCGAAATGCTCGCTGTATTCGGCGCTCGGTATGGATATCGACGGCTGAGGTCGCTTCGTCCAGCACCAACACCGCCGGGTCAGCGAGGTAGGCGCGCACCAGGCAGACCAACTGCCGCTGCCCATGGCTCAAGTGCCCACCCAATGGCCCGACTTCGGTCTGATACTGGTGCGGCAGGCGCTCCAGCACCTCATCCGCGCCCAACTCCCGGGCTGCTGCAATCAGACTCGCATCGTCGGCATGGGGCGATGCCAGTCGCAGGTTGTCGAGGATGCTGCCGCTGAACAACACATTGTCCTGCAAAACCACGCCGACATTGCGCCGCAGTTCATGTTGGGTCAGGTGGCGAACATCGACCCCGTCAAGCCGGACCGCGCCCGACTGCACCTCATAGAAACGCGTCAACAACTGCACCAGCGTGCTCTTGCCATGGCCCGAGGGGCCGACAATCGCCAGCACCTCACCGGCAGGAATGTGCAGGTCCAGGTCGTTGATCACCGGCGACGCACTGTTGCCATCGTAGCTGAACCGCGCCTGTTCAAAACGCACTTCACCCCGGGCTTTGCCCACGCGTTGCGGTGTGGCGCTGTCGTTGATTTCCGGTCGGGTGTCGAGCAGCAGAAAGATTCGCTGTGCCGAAGCCGAACCGGTGGCGTAGCGCTCGAACAAGTCCGACAGTTCCTGCAATGGCCCGAGGAACAGAAACACGTAAAACAGGCTCTCGGCGATCTGGCCCACGGTCACATCCGCCTGCGCCAGACCGTACGCGCCCACCAGCAACAGCACTGCCATGCCGGCCGAACTGAGCAGGGCGGTAAAGGGGGCGAACCAGCCGGACCGCAGGCTGCCGCGAATCAGCGAATGATTGAAGTCATCCAGCAGACCGCGATAGCGCCGCAGGTTCGGGGCTTGCTGGGCACACTGCTGCAACATGCGCGCGCCGCTCACGCTCTCCACCAGATGCGCGGTGAAGCGGCTGCGGTTTTCCGCGACCTTGGCCCAGTTGCGCTGGGAGATGCGTTTGAAACTCCAGGTCGCGAGCACCAGCAAAGGCACCGTGGCGGCGAGACTTAGAAAAAACCGTGGGTCGATTCGCCAGAGCATTACCGACGCCAGTCCACAGCGCAGCAAGGCTCCCAGCAATTCAGGCGGGCCCTGGATCAGCAGCGGTTCAAGGGCATCGACGTCCCGGTCGACACGGGAAATGATCCGTCCGGCCTTGGTCCGGTCGAAATAGCTCACGCTCAGGCTCTGGACATGCGCAAACACCCGCACCCGCAGGTCATTCAAGACCCGAATCGCCGCACTGCCCGCCACAAACTGCGAGACCCCGGCGAGCAGGAAACGCCCGAGCCAACTGGCTGCCAGCCCCAAGCCGAGCCAGAGTACCAGGCGCTCATCGAGCAACCAGTGATCGCCCTGTTGAATCAGCCCAAGGTCCAGCAATTCACGGACGAACCAGGGGCGCAAGAACACGGTGAAGACCAGCAAAAGCTCAATGCCGATGACTGCGGCAATGTGGCGGCGAATCGGTTTGAGCAGCGGCAGCAGCCGACTGAACATGCTGCGGTCAAGGGCCTTTTTGGCCAGCATTTCTTCTATTTCGATATCGCTCAAGGCTTTGCCGGCGATTGGGTTAGCCATGGTCGATCCCTAGCAGGTCGCGGTAGTCCGGATGGGTTTTCAAGAGTTCAGCATGGGTGCCGCTGGCGACGATCCGGCCGTCCTGGAGCATCAGCACGCGGTCCGCCAGAAGAATGGTCGACAGCTTGCTGGAGATCAGCAGCAAGGTCGTTGCCCGACCCTGGTCTCGGCGCAACTGACGAATGTTGTTCAGAACCTGGCGTTCGCTGATCGCATCCAGCGCACTGGTGGCATCGTCCAGGCACAGGATGTCCGGCTCACCGAGCAGCGCGCGGGCCAGACTCAAGCGTTGGCGCTGACCGCCAGACAGCGTCACGCCACGGTCACCGAGCGGCGTGGCCAAGCCTTGGGGCAGACGTTCAAGTACGTCTTCGGCAGCGGCCAAACGCAAACCCTGACGCAGTTGTTCATCGCTGGCGTGCGGCGCCGTCAGCCGCAGATTGGCCGCAAGCGTGTCGGAAAACAAAAAGCTTTCCTGGGGCACTACATGTACGCGCCGTCTCAGTTCGTCCAGATTCAACTGACGGATGTCCTGCCAACCGGCACTGTCCGAACCGATCAACAAGCGACCGGAACTGATGTCGCTCAGGCGCGGCAGCAGGCTGGCCAACAGGCTTTTACCGGTGCCGGTTGCGCCCACCAGCGCGACGAGTTCACCTGGCTGCAGCGTCAGCGAGCAGTCCTGCAGAATCTCTAGTCCACCGCCGGGGGCGCTGACACTGACGTGCTCCAGTTTCAGTCCCAATGGCGAGTCGGGCAGGCTGTCGGCACCGCTTCGAATCGCGGCTGGTTCGTCCAGCAGTTGCCAGATGCGCTCGGCGCTGGAGCGCGCGTCGGCGAAGGTCTGCATGACGCGGCCAATGCCTTCGATGCGAAATACCAGGGTGGTGGCGATCAGTAGCGAAGTTACCAGTTCGCCAATGCCCAACTGGCCGGCGGCCACCAGATGAGCGCCGTAAATCAGAATCCACACATGCCCTAACGCAACGACGGCCTGGGGCAGGGGGATGCGCGAACTGGAGTAGGCGAGGGCGAGGCGGGCATGGTCGGCGAACACCGCAACTTGCGTGGCGAAGCGCTGAATGCGGCTGTGCTCCAGGCCGAACGACTTGATCACCCGCACGCCGCTGATGCCTTCGCTGAGGTCTTGATTGACCCGGTCATAGGCTTCGCCAACCGCTCGATCGAGGCTGACCAGGCGTTCGGTCTGGCGCACGAAAATCCACAGGCCGAACCCGGTGAGCAACAACGGTACCAGGCCCAGCAGCGGGTTGTACCAACTGAGCAGGCCGACGGTTGCCAGCACCACCAGTGGCGTTTCCACCACTTGGCGCCAGAAACTGATTAGCGCATCGCGCACCTTGTCGGCGTCGCGAGTGGTACGCGTGATCATTTCACCCATGCCGTGTTGCCAGTGATAGCCCAGGTGCAGGGTTTGGACCTGGTGCAGGATGCGTTCGCGCAGACGCGTCAGCAGTTCCTGGCTGAGCACCAGCGACAGCACGCTGGCAGCGTATTGCAACACGCCACGGCCCACGGCCACGGCGAGCATCAGCCACAACCAATACCAGCCGAGGCTGGCGTCCAGGCTGCCATCGGCGTGGCGGGTTACCGCGTGGCCGGCACTGACATCGTTGACCGCATGCCCGATCAGCCATTGCTGCCAGACCAGCCCGAGGTTCACGGCAACGAACAGCGCCGCCACCAGCGCGAAGCGCCAGGGCATCTCCCGGTAAATCGTCAGGCTGCGCAGAAGAGGGTGTTTTTCGATCATGTAAATACTCTGTGGGGGTATGCCAGGCCGTACCGTGTGATACCGCGCAAAACACGGACCTGTAGGAGACGGCTTGCTGGCGATGGGGGTCGTCCAATCAACGCCGGGGGCTGGTGGCGCCCTGTTTTTCCTTGGCGTTGAGGATCGCGGTGTATTCGCCCGGGTCGACACCGTTGAGGTAGTAGTTGCCGACATGATGCAGACGCCAGCGGATCGGATCGTGGGTGGTGTGGACCCGGGCGTTGCGCCAGAAGCGGTCCAGGTTCCATTTGTTCAGAGATGAACTGGCGCCGAGCAGGGAGAAGATATCGCTGGAGATCTTCAGCGAGGCCGCATCGGAATGAGCGCGCGCGGTGGCCACCGAAAGAATCAGTTCGTCTTGCAGCTCTTTGTTGTCCGGGTCCAGTTCATGTTGATCGAACACCCGCGCCGCATCCCGCAGCAAAGATTGCGCACCACGCAAGGCCACGGCGTATTCGCCGACCTGTTTGATGATGTGCGGCTCCTGATGGGCATGATCGACGCCACTTTCCACCCAAGGGCGGGCGTTGTGGTTGAGGTATTGCACCGCCGCCGACAGCGCGCCTTCGGCAATACCGGTGTCGATGGCCGCGTGGAGAATCTGCGGGAATGTCAGGCCTGTGCGCTTCATCGGTCCTTTGCGCTGGGAGACGAAGCCTTCGTCGAGTTCAATGTTGTCGAAAATCACCGTACCGCTGACCGAGTTTTTCTGACCGAAAGCTTCCCAGTCATCGACCAGCGTCAGGCCCGGGGTATTGCGATTAAGCAGCACCCCGGCACCGCCGTCGTCGCTGGCGGCCGTCAGGGAAATCCATTCGGCCAGGTAGGAACCGGTGGAGTAGAACTTGCTGCCGTTGAGGACAAGCTTGCCGTCGGCGCGACGTTCGACCCGGGTCTTGAGCGCGAACTTGTTCTTGCCACCCACTTCAGCCAGGGCATTGCCAAAACGTTTGCCGGTCATTACATCGCGAATCAAGCGGTCGCGGATTTCATCGCAATACCCGGTGAAAATCCCCCGCAGCATGACGTTGTGGATTTGCAGCAACTGACCGACGCCGCCGTCGGCCACTGAAATGAGGCGCACGGTTTCGACGATGGTTTCCACCGAAGCACCGAGCCCGCCAAAAGCCTTGGGCACGCCAATGGCGGTCAGGCCACTTTCGGACAACAGCTGCGCCTGGCGCCGTGGCAGTTGACCGTTCTGACTGGCATCGGCGGCGATTTCGGCAATCTCGAGGGCGATTTCCCTGGCCACCGCGATGGCCTGGGCTTCGCTTTGCAACGGGCGAATGGGGGCCTGTTCCTGGGTCAGTTGGCCGGCGGGATCGTGTTCAACCTTGCTCATTGTTGTACCTCTGATAATGGATCTGCTGTTGCCCGTAAAACCACACGAACCGCCCTTGTAGGAGCCGGCTTGCTGCGGGCGGCGCTCCGACGATGGCGTTCTACGGGTTTGTGAAAGGGCCTTGAGCAAGTTCTGCGCCAAGGGCTCGAAAGCCTGCCCGGCGCTGGGTTTGTAGCTGTGAAGGGGTGGCGGGTGTTGCTGGGGAAGCAACGGGTTTGCGGCAATTGCTCGAACAGCAGCAGTCACCGCGCAACGCTGCTGGCAGGCCAGCAGTTAGAGGCGGCTCATTTACGCTGGTTGACCTGAAAGCCGCTAAAACAGCGGCTTTCAGCTTTTGGCACGGGCACTGCAATAGCTCTGGCAACAGTCGCCGCGACTGACTTGCCCAACCAGATGGAGCTGCCCATGACGCTTGCTGCCAAACAGACCCGACCCGATACCCAAGCCAAACTTGACCAGATCTGGTTCACCCGTTGCCCGGTGCCGACGGCCTCCGGAATCGCCTACAAGCTAGGCTGGCTCAGCGACGAATTCGCCACCGATGGCCTGCCGGTTTCGACCTTGCAGGAGGCCCGTCAACTGGGCCATCACCACTACGATCACGAACTGCCTGGACTGTTTCGCGAAGGCGGAAACGTCCCGGCATTGGCGGCGCGTGCAGCCGGTGCGCCGAGTCGCTTGATCGGCCTGACCTGGATTGAAGAATGGCAGACCATTCTGGTCCGCCCGGACTCGGGCATCAGCCGGCCGCAGGACCTCAAAGGCAAGCGGCTGGCGCTTCCGGCCTGGGGTGAAACCCGTCCGGGCAGCATCGCCCGGGCCATGAGCCTGCACGGTTACAAAGGTGCGCTGAGCCTGGCCGGGCTCGGTTTCGATGATGTCGAACTGGTGGAAGTCGCGCTTCAAGATCAGCAACGCGCAGCCAGCCCGAAGGAAGGCTTGCAACGCCTGTGGTCGGGGCTCGATTACCTGGTGCGCGGCGAGGTGGACGCGGTCTACGTCAAAGGCGCTTCCGCCGCCGACGCCGCACGCCGTCTCGGGCTGGTGGTGGGGATCGACCTGGACCTGATTGCCGAGCCGCGCTATCGCATCAACAACGGCACGCCGCGTCCGATCACGGTCCATCAGAGCCTGCTCGACAATCATTTCGACCTGGTGGTGCGATTTCTCGCGCAAACCCTCAACGCTGCTGACTGGGCCGCCAATAACCGCGCTGCCCTGAACACCATTCTCGAAGAAGAAACCCGCGCCGGCAGCGCCGGGGTTGCCGAGGCCTATCGCGGCGAATTCCACACCACGCTGGCACCGGACCTGTCCGCGCAGCGACTGGAGTTTCTCGATACGCAAAAAGATTTTCTGTATCTGCACGGCTTCCTGGAACGCGATTTTTCCATCGCTGACTGGGTCGATCCGCGCCCGTTGCAAGCCGCCCATGAACTGTTGGCCAAGCGCCGCGCCTGAATCTGGAGATCTGCCATGACCGTACTTATAAACGAGCAATTGATCAGCGAAGAACTGAAGAACTTCATCGACAAGGTGCTGGTCGAGGCTGAGGAAGCCTTCACCGTGTTCCGTGAAACCAACACCATCACCGCCAATGGCACCGTCGGTTTTATCGAGCGCGTACCAGGTCAGGAGCTGCTGGTGTCGGTCAACTACGGCGGCCCGTGGAATTACCGCAAGCCGCTGCAAGCGACGGTCACCGATTTTGAAGGCAAGGTGATCTACGGCAAAGGCAAGGGTGGTTTCGGTCGCTACACCAAACTGTTCCAGCAGCATGCCGACATCACCACGGTGTCCCATGTGCATTCGCCGTATCTCGGCGCGTGGGCGCAGACCCATCGCACCCTGCCATTCCACTACGTGCCGGTGCAGCGTTATCAACTGGCCCGGGAACTGCCGGTGTACATCGACCGACGTCAGCAGGAAGTGGATTTCATCCTCGACAAGATCGCCGAGAACCCCTTCAACCTGGCGATTCTGGAAGCCAATGGCGGCTCGACCGTGTGGGGCAAGCAAGGCTTGCGTGCAACCGCCGAGTTCATCCTGTTGCTGGAAGAGGGCGCGCAACTGCAATTGCTCGCCGACGCCTTGGGCGGGTCGCGTGCTTATGGTCCGGGCGTTCTGACCCAGCAATGGAAAATGAGCGGACTGTACGACCAAGCGACCGAACTGGGCCTGGTGCCCGCCATTGATCGTCGCACCTGACCCGCCAAACCCCCGGTCAACACGGACCTTGTGGGAGCTGGCCTGCCAGCGATGGCGGTCTGCAGATTAATGCAAGGTTCGAGGGCCCCATCGCCGGCAGGCCGGCTCCCACAGGCATCCGGTTCACAACGTCTGGACTGTAGGAGCCGGCTTGCTGGCGATGACGGCCGAACGGTCGACACATAAACCAAGGAACACGCCCATGGCTGTAAAAATACTTTGGTACCTCACCACCCCCGACGGACCTTATCCGTGGGAGCCTGAAGGGCGCTGGAAAACCGATTTCGAACATTTGAAGCAACTGGCCGTGGCCAGTGATCGCCTGGGGTATTACGGGTCGCTGCTGGGTTCCAGTCCCAATGAGAGCCTGGCCGTTTGCGCCGCCTTGATCGATGCCACGCAACGTCTGCGTTTCCTGGTGGCGCAACACCCCGGCGAACTGTCGCCAGCGGTGTTGGCCAAATGGGCGCTGACCTTCGATCAATTCTCTAACGGGCGTTTGTTGTTCAACGTGGTCAACGGCAACGACGCCGGCCTGGCCACCCTCGGCGTGCATTACGCCCACGATGAGCGCTACGACTTCAGCCTCGAATACTGGCGCGCCTTCCAGAGCTTCTACGCCGGCGACACCTCGGGCTATGACGGCCAATACGTCAAACTCGCGCCACGCTCGCCAGCCGCCGCCAATCACCCGTTGGGCGGCTGGCACCCACCAAAACAGAAACCTGGAATCCCGTTATGGGGCGCAGGCACCTCGGGCCCAGGCGTTGCCCACTCGGTGCAGTTGCTTGACGTCTACCTGAGCTTCGCCAACACCCCGCCAAAACTCGGCGAGAAGTTTCGCAAAGTGGCGGCGCAAGCAGCGAAGGTCGGTCGCGAACTGACCTTCGGCACGCGCCTGCAAATCATCGTCCGTGAGACCGAAGAGGAAGCCTGGGCTCACGCCGAAAAACTCCTGCAACGCACCTCGCTGCATACCGCCCGCACGGCCATCGAACGGCAACTGCCCCCGGGTGAAACCCTGGACAGTTTCCACAGCGATGACCCACAGATCCAGCGCAACGTCGAAGCCATCCGCGCAGGCCGCCTGCCCAAGGCCCGGGACCTGGAGATCTACCCCAACGTCTGGCTCGGCCCGAGCCTGTTCGGTTTCAACATCCTCGGCCCGGCCGCCGGCACTTATCTGGTGGGCAGCGCCGAGCAGGTCGCCGAGCGCATTCGTGAATACGAAGCCCAAGGCACGTCGGCGTTCATTCTTTCCGGTTTCCCGTTGATCGATGAAGCTCACCGGGTGGCGGATCTGCTGTTCCCGTTGCTCGACCTGGATCACGGTTTCGACGTGCCGCGCCTGCGGGCCGAGACGCCTGCGCTGCAACGCGCCAACGCGGTCGAGCGGGCCTGAGGAGTCAGTCATGAGCGAAGGATTTTCCCGTCGCAGCTTTCTTGGTAACGGCCTCGCGGTCGGTGGTGGCCTGATCCTCGGCAGCAGCCTGCTCAGCGGTTGCGACAGTGGCGCGGCCGTCAGTGGCGCAGCGGCGCTGTCCAGCACGCCGGTGCGTGGCGGTCGTTTGCGGGTTGGCATTATCGATGGCGACCAGTCAGGCAACCTCGATGCGCACAAACCGGTGGGCGGCGGGATCATTCGCGGCTGGGCGCTGTACAGCAAGTTCTGGGAGTGGAACACCGATGTCAGCACGCGCCTGGCCCTGGCCGAGTTCGCCGAGCCCAATGCCGATGCCAGCGCCTGGACCATTCGCCTCAAGCCGGGGCTGGAATTTCACCATGGCAAGAGCATTGGCGCCGACGACATGCTGTTCTCGATCCTGCGCCTGACCGACCCGAAACTGGCGTCGCCCTTTGCCGGGCTAGTGGGTGCGATCGACCGCAACGCCTTGCGCAAACTGGACGAGCGCACCATCGAAATTCGCTTCAAGGAGGGGCAAAGCTTCTATCCGCTGGATGAAACCCTGATCAGTTTTGGCGGCATCGTTCCCACCGATTACGACCCGATCACGAATCCGGTCGGCGCCGGGCCCTACAAACTCAAGAATTTCATTCCCGGCCAGCGTTCGCTCTACCAGCGTTTCGAAAACTACTACAAGCCCGGGCAACCCTATGCCGATGAACTGGAAATCATCGAGTTCAAGGACCAGGTGTCCCGTTCGGCGGCGTTGCGTGCCGGGCAAATCGATGTTGCCAGCGGCGTGCAGGCCGAACACAGCGCGCTGCTCAAGGCCGATTCGCGGCTCAAGTTGTATGCATCGCCCAGCACGTCGTTTACCGGTTTCAATCTGAATCTGGCCAAGGCGCCGTTTCAGGATGTGCGAGTGCGTCAGGCGTTCCGTCTGCTGGCTGACCGTCGTGAGCTGGTCGACCGCGGGCTCAATGGTTTCGGGCGCATCGCCAATGACCTGTATTCGCCCCACGACCCGACATACAACCACAGCATTGCCCAGCGTCCGTACGATCTGGAACAGGCGCGCTCACTCTTGCGTCAGGCCGGGCAGGACGATTTGCGGGTGGAGCTGACCACCACGCCGGGGCCGGGCGTCAACGCAGCGCTGGTGTTTGCCCAGCAAGCGAAAAAGGCCGGGGTCGATATCAAGGTCACCCAGGTCGATGGCTCGGTGTTCAACGGTCCGCAACGGGAAAACTGGTTGTTATCGCCGGGCTCGACGCCGGCTCGGGGTTTCCTTGCATCGGCGCTGCACAACGACGCGCCGCAGGCCATCTACAACCGCAGCAATTTCCACGACGAACGTTTCACTTCGCTGTACCAACAGGCGCTGGCTCAACCCGATCTGGAGCGGCGCAAGCTGCTGGTGCATGAAGCGCAAAGCATCCAGCACGAGCGCGGCGGCCTGCTGATCTGGGGCTTCAATGACGTGCTGGATGCAGCCTCTGTTCGGGTCGGTGGATTGGCACCGGAACAGACGACATTTGCTTCATGGCGTTTCGATGAAGTGTGGGTGAACCATGCCTGAGCCGTCCTGCAAAACCCCGCGCACGCCAGCCTGGTTGTCTTGGTTCATCGGACGATTGGGCTACGGCCTGCTGACCGCGTGGGTCATCAGCCTGGTGGTGTTCATCGCCACCCAGGCTCTGCCTTCGGACCCGGCGCGGGTGATCCTCGGCCCTGATGCGCCGCTGGAAAGCATCCTCACTTTGCAACGCCAGTTGGGCCTGGACCGGCCGATCATCGAGCAATACCTGCGCTGGTTGGGCCATGCCTTGAGTGGTGAGTTGGGCGTGTCACTGGACTCCAACGTGGCGGTGGGCAGCATCCTGTTCGGTCGCTTTGGCTACACCCTGGCGTTGCTCGCCGGGGTGATCGCGCTGGTGGTGCCGGTGGCGTTGCTGCTCGGCGTTTCACTGGCCTTGCGACGTGACAGTCGCCTGGATCGCTGGAGCTTGTCGCTGTTGATTTTCCTCAAGGCCACGCCAGGTTTTCTCCTGGCCATCGGCCTTGTGTTGCTGTTTTCCATGCCGCACATGGACGTGTTGCCGGCAGTGTCGATTCTCGATCCGGACAAATCGCTGCTGCGCCAATTGCAATTTCTGGTGCTGCCGGTGCTGGCCCTGAGCCTCTCGGCATTGCCGTACCTGACGCGCATGGTGCGGGCGTCGATGATCGAAGCGCTTGAGTCCGACTACGTGGTCGCCGCCAGGCTGCGGGGTATTCCCGAGTGGCGAATCGTCTGGCGTCACACCTTGCCCAATGCACTGATTCCGGCGATCCAGGGCGTGGCCCTGACCCTGCGCACGTTGATCGGCGGAGCGCTGTTGGCCGAGGTGATCTTCAGCTATCCGGGCATCGGCACCTCGCTCAATTCGGCGATCCAGATGCGCGATTTGCCGATGGTCCAGGCCATCGTGCTGGTGATCACCCTGGGCGTGGTGCTGATCAACCTGTTCGCGGATCTGCTGACAGTACTGCTGACCCCGAAACTGCGCACCGCGCGCCGGGTCACCATGATCCAGCGTAACCGTCGGGGCATCCAGCCCTGGTGGCGACGCTCCCCATCCAAGGCGCCTTGAGAGGTGATGCATGACTCAATCCCGACGTTGGCGCTGGCACCTGTGGCTGGCGGAACCGCAAACCCGCAAGGGTGCGTTGATCACTCTGGCGGTGGTGGCGCTGGCATTGCTTGGCCCGTTACTGGCGCCCCACAGCCCGACGGACATGGTCGGTTCGGTGTATGGCGCGCCGGTGGGCGCGGCGTTGCTGGGCTACGACTTTCTCGGGCATGACGTGTTGTCGCGCTTGCTCAGCGGCGGCGTATCGGTGTTGTGGATGTCGGTGGCGGCGGCTTCGATCGCACTGTTGGCCGGCAGCACTCTGGGGTTGTTGGCGGGATTCTCCCGGCGGCGCCTGGATCAATTGATCACCTCGCTGGCGGACGTGTCGCTGGCGTTTCCCGACCTGATTCTGGTGCTGCTGATTGTCTCCATGCTGGGGCGCGCGCCCTGGCTGATTGTGTTGACCGTAGCCATCGCTTTCACCCCAGGCGTGATTCGTCTGGCCCGTAGCAGCGCGGTGGCGGTGGCGGGGCAGGAGTTCGTCGAGGCCGCACAGATGATGGGCTATTCAAGGCGGCGGATTCTGTTCAAGGAAATCCTGCCGAACATCCTCACGCCGCTGTTGGTGCACTTCGGCAACATGCTGACCTGGGGTGTGGGGATGCTCTCGGGCTTGAGTTTTCTCGGTTATGGCGTGGCGCCGCCAACCGCTGACTGGGGGCTGATGATTAACGAGAACCAGGCGGGCCTGCTGGTCCAACCCTGGGCGGTACTGGCCCCGGCCATCCTGATCGGCATCTTCGCCTATGGCACCAACATTCTGGCCGAAGGCATCGGCCGCAGCAGTTCCAGGATCGGAGAGAAACAGCCATGAACGCCATTGCCGGGATTGAATCCCGCTCTACTGTGCAGACGACGCACGTTTTGCAGGTTCGCGATCTGCGGGTCGAGTTACCGGGGCAGATCGATGTGCTGTCCGGGGTGACCTTCAGCCTTGAATGCGGAGAAATTCTTGGGTTGGTCGGCGAGTCCGGTTCCGGCAAGACCACCCTGGCCAACGCCTTGCTGGCCCATGCTCGAAGGGGGGCGCGGATCGTCGGCGGTCAGGTCGAGGTGTCCGGTCAATCATTGCTGACCCTGGCGGGCGAAGACCTGCGTCGAGCCCGGGGCAGCCTGATTGGTTATGTGGCCCAGGACCCGGCGACCGCGCTGAATCCGGCGCTGCGTATCGGCAGTTTGCTGCGCGAAACCCTTGGCGTTCACCAGGTTGAACTCGATCGCACGGCGCAACAGCAGCGCATCGTCGAGACCTTGCGGGATGTCGGGTTGCCCGATGACGCGGCTTTTTTGCAGCGCTTCCCCCATCAGTTGTCTGGCGGGCAGCAGCAACGGGTGATGCTGGCGCTGGCCTTTGTCTTGCGCCCGGCATTGATTGTCCTCGATGAGCCGACGACCGCACTGGATGTGACCACCCAGGCGCACATCCTCGCCACGTTACGCCGATTGTGCAAAAGCCTGGGTGTGGCGGCGGTGTATGTGTCCCATGACCTGGCGGTAATCAAGGATCTGGTGGACCGGGTGATGGTGATGTACGCCGGGCGTATCGTCGAAGTCGCACAGCGTGAAGTGCTGTTCCATCGGCCGGCGCATCCTTACACCCGCGGCTTGCTGGCGGCGATTCCCGATGTGGCGCAACGCCGGGATCTGCTGGCGATTCCGGGGCAAGCACCGGCACCGGGGCAGAGGCCACAAGGCTGTGCCTTCGCGCCTAGGTGTGGCCGGCGTGTCGCGGCGTGTTCGGTGGTTGAGCCGCAGTTGCAGGACGTGTCGTCACAGCAGCGGGTGGCGTGTCTGGCTCCCCATCTTCAGGTTATGGAACTGGTCGGCCAAAGCGTTTTGGCGCCAGTCACCGCGGCGTTGGAGCTCACGCCGCTGCTGGAGATCAAGGACCTGAACGTGGCTTATGACCGTCAGGTGCTGTTCGATGTGTCGTTGCGTGTGGCGGCCGGTGAATGCCTTGCACTGGTGGGTGAGTCCGGCTCCGGCAAGACCAGCCTGGCCCGCGCCATTGCCGGGCTGGGAGAAAACGCCGAGGGTGAAGTGCATTACGCGGGCGGGTTGTTGAGCCTGTCGGCGCGTCAACGTGACGGTGCGCAACGGCATCAGATCCAGTACATCTTCCAGAATCCGTACCGGGCGCTGAACCCGCGGCAAACGGTGTATCAAACCTTGAGTGCGCCTCTGGAGCATTTCTTCGGTCTCAAGGGTGCAGCCGCTCGGGAACGTGTGGATGCAGTGCTCAAACGGGTTTCGCTGCCGGCCTCGGTGGCGGATCAGTATCCCCACAGCTTGTCCGGGGGCGAGCGTCAACGCGTGGCGATTGCGCGGGCGTTGGTTTGTGAACCAAAGCTTCTGATCTGCGACGAAATCACCTCGGCCCTGGACGTGTCGGTACAGGCATCGATTCTGGCGTTGTTGCGGCGATTGCAAGGGGAAGGGCTGACGCTGCTGTTCGTTACCCACGACCTGGGTGTGGTCCGCGCCATTGCCGACCGGGTGTTGGTGTTGAAGTTGGGGCGTGTGGTGGAGCAGGGGCGGGTGGATGCCGTACTGGACCAGCCGCAGGCGGCGTATACACGCACGTTGCTGGAGAATTCGCCGACGTTGGCGGGTGGGGATTATTAGGCGCAGGGTTGTCAGGTATTCGGTGGTGGATGTCATGCCGCCATCGCCAGCAAGCTGGCTCCTGCAAGGGGGCGTGTGTATACGGTCCTGTAGGCGCCGGCTTGCTGGCGATGGCGTTGGTGTACATTGCGAAGTGCTTACGCGACCCGCGCCTTGCGACGACGTGCTTCTTCGCGCACGGCGGGGATGATCCAGCGGCCATAATCCACGGTGTCGTAGAGCGGATCGTAGCCACGGTTGAGGAATGTCGTCACGCCCAGATCGACGTAATCGAGCAAGGCCTGGGCCACGGTTTCCGGGGTGCCGACCAGGGCGGTGGTGTCGCCGTAGGCGCCGACGGCGGTGGCGGTGGGCATCCACAGTGCGCGGTCATGGCGATCGCCCAGGGCTGCGGCGGCGAGCAAGCGTTCGGAGCCGGTGCCCTTGATGCGTTTTTGCCAAGGGCTGCCGGCTGCAAACTGCGGGTTGGCCTTGATCTGCTCCAGGATCTGCTGCGCCCGTTGCCACGCCAGTTCCTCGGTCGCCCCCAGAATCAAACGCACCGACAGACTGACCCGCGGTGCCGCGACCCCCGCCGCGCTGGCAGCTGCGCGCAGTTTGCCGATCTGTTCGGCCACGCCGCTCAATGGCTCACCCCACAACGCATACAGGTCCGCGTGTTTCACCGCGATTTGATAGGCAATATCCGACGACCCGCCAAAGGAAATCGGGATGTGCGGCTGCTGCAACGGCTTGACCGGCGAGAACGCACCCTTGATGTTGAAGTATTTCCCTTCGAAGTCGAAAGGCTCCTCGGCGGTCCACGTCCGGCGGACGATTTCCAGGTATTCATCGGTCCGTTTGTAGCGCTCGGTCTTGTCCAGCAGGAAGTCGCCTTCCTGAGGCTCGGCGGTGATCCCTGTGATGGCATGCAGGCGAATCCGCCCGCCGCCGGTGGTGTGATCGAGCGTCGCGAAAGCCCGGGCCGCGACCGTCGGGGCGGTGAGACCCGGGCGGTGGGCGATCATGAACCCCAGGCGTTCGGTGTGAGCGGCGGCGTAGGCGGCGATCTGCAAGCTGTCGGCGCTGCCCGGACCGCTGGCGATCAGCACCCGGTCGAAACCGGCATGCTCATGGGCGCGGGCGTGGTGGCGGATAAAGCCCAGATCGAAATCCGGGCTGCGCACGCCTCGGGTCTCGGACCACTGGCGGGGGAAAATCATGCCGACAAATTCAATGGACATGGGAACACTCCTGATGGCGATAAACGGTTTTAGAACTGGTAATCCACCTGGGCCAGCACGGTGCGGCCGGGCATGGGTTGCAGGAAGGTGTTGGTGGAGCCGGCCAGACCGCTGACGAAGTTCAATTCATCGGTCAGGTTGAGCACGCGCAAAGTGGTGCTCCACTGCGGCTGGCGGTAGTACACAGCGAGGTCGAGGTTGTATTCGTCGGGGACTTTCACGGTCTTGCTCAGGTTCAGGTACCAACTGCTGGTCCACCAGCCGGACAGCTCGGCACCAAAGCCTGAATCGAAGCGATAGTCGAAGTATCCGCTGGCGGTGTATTCGGGAATCTGTACCGCGTCGAACCGCCCGGACGGCCGCTGATTGAGGCTGTTGTTGTCGCCGAACACCGTGCCGTTGTCGGGAATGAACCCCGCCGAGGCGAAACCGGCCTGGGAGGCAAATTCGTTGTAGGCAGTGAGTTTCGAAAGGTTCAACGCAGTGCGTAGGTGGTCGTCAGGCTGGTAGCGAATGGTCGACTCGACTCCCTTGATCACCAGCCTGGCAATGTTGTTGTTGCTGTCGGGTGATTGATCCCGCTCTTGCTTGAACGCTGCGAGCGTCAAGAAAAGCTCGTTGGGCACCGCTTCGACTTTCAACCCGACTTCGTGCAGTACGCTGAGGCTTTCGAACGCCAGGGGATTCAGCAGGTTGGCACCGGCGCCACTGCCCCAGCCCAAACCGTTGGAAAAGAACCCGGTATTGACTGCCAGCGAGCGATCGAAGGTGTAGTACAGCGTGCTGTTTTCGGTGGGTTTAACGTACGGACTGACCTGAAAGGCAAACAGTCGGTAGTTGTCACTGTCCTTGCGCGGGTTGCCGCCGGCGAGCACGAACGGGTTTTCGATTTCGGCGTCGATCCAGCTACGGCTGGCGCCGATGTTCAGGCCGACCCACTCACCGAACCGCAGGTTGTGCTGGGTGAACAATGTGCTGGTGGTCCAGGTACTTTCAGCGGTGTAAGGCGCGACGGATTCGGCGTAGAGCCCGTGGCCGGCCGGGTACATGGCCGGTAGGTTCAGCCAGCCGTAGTAGTTGGAGAATTGCGGCACACCGGGCTGGCCGATCCAGGCACCGTTGCCGCCCGCCGGATTGGAACCGGTCAGCCCCAGCAGATCTCCCGGATTCTTGCCCGACGGATCCTGCGTCAAGTCATAGGCGTTGATGGTCGAGCCGAAATTGTTGTTGGCGGCGATCGACTGGTTGAACTCGCGGCGGTAGATCACCCCGGTATTGCTGTCATCACGCAGGGTCAGGCCGCCAAGCTGCGTTTCATTGCGCGAGCGGAATTCGAAGCGGTTATCGAAAATATTGTCCTTGGATTGCACCTGGAAAGAACCGACGGCGTCGGTCATGTCCCGTGAACGTTGGTAAAACGTGTTGTTGGCCAAGGTGATCGTCGGGGTCAGATCGGCTTCTACCCGCAGTTGCGTGGTGAAGCGCCGGGAGGAGTTTTCATCCTCGTCGCGCTGGCCGGTTTGCGAGGACAGCGAGGTCAGGCCGTTGCCGGCGAGTGACGGGTCATACACCCAGCCACGCAGGCTACCCGGGTTGGTTTGGGTGTTGGGGGAGGCGGACTGGAAGCTGCCATCGACCACGCTGTATTGGCCCTGAGCGTTACGTTGCCGTTTGACCCAACCCAGGGTCGGCGCATCGGCCGCGCCAGAGGCGAGTACCGGTGACCAGAGGGTGTTGCCGTTCTGGATGATCGGCGTGGCCCGCCCGGCGTAGTATTTGCCGCTATCCACCAACTTTTGGTTAGCGCGGTTCCAGCCGTGGGTGATGTTGTAGTCGTAGTAGTCGTCGTAACTGGCATTCCAGTCCACGCGCACGTTGTCATTGCGCCAGGCGAGGGCGCCGTAGAACGCGTCGAAGTTGTTGTCGACGTTGTCGTAGAAATCCTCCTGGCGCTGCTTGGTGATGCTGATCCGGTATGCCAGGTTGTCACTCAGCGGGCCGGTGTTATCGACGCTGAATTTGCTGGAGTCGCGGGATTCACCGTCCGGTACCCAATTGCCCAGCTCACCGCTGAGTCTGGTTTTGAATTCACTGAAATTCGGTTTCTTGCTCAGGTAGTTGACATAGCCGCCGCTGCCGGACACCGAGCCATAGGTCACCGAGGAAGGGCCGGCAACGATGTCGGCGCCTTCATAAGCGTTGAAGTTGGCCGGGTGCCGCACACCGTACGCGCGCTGGCCGTCCTGGAAAACTTCTGAACCCTGGGCGCGGAACTGCGGCGCGATCCCGGCGTTCTGACCGCCGCCACGGGTGATGCCCGGCGCGTACTTCACCAGGTCGTCGGCGCTGCGGATCGGATCGTTGGCCAGTTGCTCGGCGTTGACCTGGGTGATTGAGCGCGGGGTGTCGAGCACCTTGGTTTCGATGCCACCGTATATCGAAGACTCCGGTCGGGTGGGCAGGGTGTCATCATCGGAATCGCTGGCGCTGGCCTGAACGGTGACGGTTTGCAGTTGAGTGTCGGCGGCGAAGGTCGACGTCGACAGGGTAGAAACGATGACCAACGCCAGAGCGTGGCCAGAAGCGGGACGAACGAAGCCGAGAGAGGGCATGAAAATGTGCCTCGATAGATAAATTCATTGAAATACGTAAACAAGCAGCACCTGACACAACACCGACCTGTAGGAGCCGGCTTGCTGGCGATAGCGGTGTAACGTTCACCACCACCACCACCACCGCCACCGCCACCGCCAGCAAGCCGGCTCCTACAGGTCGGTGTTGCGTCAGGCCGTGTCTTTCAACCAGAGCTTTTCAAAGCGCCACGTGCTGAACAGCGACTCCTCGGCCGCCGCGCCGCCTACGCGGTTGGCCACGCTGTCGAGCAAATCGGCGTAACCCCAGATCAACATGCCGCCGCGTTCGTACTGGATCTGCTGAACCTGGTGGACCAGCGCCTTGCGTTTCTCCAGGTCGGGCTGTGCCATCGCCGCCAGAAACAGCTCACTGAACTGAGGATCGTTGAAATGGGTTTTGTTCGACACGGCAAACGGCGCGTCGGTGTGAATCGCGCTGGCCAGGAACGGCGCGCCGATACTGCCGCCGGTACTCAGCGTCCAGTCGTTGCGCAACGGCCCCTGGAAGGTCGCCAGATCAACCTGCTTGACCTTGAGGGTGACACCGATGCGCTTGGCCTGCTCAGCCAGCACCAACGCCGAAGTCAGTCCCGGACCAGGCGTTGTCACCAGTTCCAGTTCAAGGTTTTCATGCCCGGCTTCCTTGAGCAGTTGCGCCGCGCGTTGCGGGTTGTGGGGGCGCGGCCCGAGCGTGTGGTTGAAGGTCGGATCGCTCGGCGCGTAGAGGTCGTTGGCCACTCGGCCCTGACCGTTGAGCGCGCGGCGCACCAGTTCTTCGCGGTCGGCCAGCAGGCGAAACGCCTCCCGTACCCGTGGATCATTGAACGGCGGCTTGTCGAGGTTCATGTCGAACGACAACCAGTTGCCGCTCACCGATTTGAGCACCCTGAGCCGTGGGTCGCGCTGCAGCACTTGCAGCTGTTCGGTGGGCATCACGTTGGCCATGTCGATCTGCCCGGAACGCAGGGCCGCCAGGCGCGAAACCTGATCCTTGAAGTCGATGATTTCCAGCTCATCGGCGTAGGGTTTGCCGTCCTTGTAGTAGTTCTCGAACCGGGTGAACAGCGAGCGTTGGCCAGGGGTGAAGCTTTTCAGTTTGTACGGGCCGGCACCCACCGGGTTGGTCACCGGGTGGTAGTCCACCGGCACGATCCCGCCAAAGTTGACCCAGGTTTCTGCCAGCGGCATGTAGCTGCGGCCTTCACGAAAGTTCAGGCGCACGGTGCGCGAGTCGAGCTTGACCAGGTTGTCGCGGTCAACCCAGTGCAGCAACGCAGCGTAAGGCGAGGCCAGTTGCGGATCGGTGAGGCGGCGGATTGAGAAAATCAGGTCATCGGCATCGATGGTTTTGCCGTGGTGAAATTCCAGGTCCGCACGCAGGCGCAATGTCCAACTGCTGGCATCGGCATTCGGCTCGGCGAATTCGGCCAGGGCCAGGCGTGGCTGCATTTGCTCGTCCCATTCCCACAACTTGCTGTAGAGAGCAAAGCCGCGAACGATGCCGCTGCCAATGGGTTTGTGCGCGTCGAGGTTGCCGCTCTGGTTACCGTCGAGAATGCCCAGGCGCAGACGTCCGCCATACCGCGGTTGATTGTCGGCAGCGGCACTGGCGATTGGTTTTTCGCTGCTCGGGCCGCAGCCGGCGAGCAGGCCACCACCGAGCAGCAAACCACCGCCAAGCAGCGCACTGTGGCCGAGAAAATCCCGGCGGCTGAAGAGTGAGTGATCGTCGCTCATGGCATCAGGCTCCGGTCGGGCCGTTGGCGGAGCGCAGTTCCAGCGGCGCTTCCGACGGGCGTCTCAGTTGCACGCGCTGACTGCGAAAGTGCGGCAGGATGTGCTCGCCCAGGCGGTAGGCTTCTTCCAGGTGCGGGTAGCCGGCGAGGAAGAACAGATCGATGCCGATCGCGTTGTATTCGCGAATCCGTGCCACGACATTTTCATAACTGCCTACCAGCGCGCAGCCCGGCGGAATGCCGATGTAACCGAAACCGGTCCAGACGTTGGGGTGAATGAAAAAGTCGTCGAAGCTTTGGGTCTCGGCTTTTTGCGCGAACTCGTTTTCGTAGCTGAGCTTGCGTGCAGTGCGCAACCCGGCATGGGCCGCCACAGCCTTGACCGCGCCCTTGGCGATACCTTCGTCGAAGAAACGCTTGGCTTCGGTGCGCGCCAGTTCCTCGGTCTCCCGGGTAATGACATCGATCGACAAACCGAAACGAATGTCCGTGCGCCCGTACTTCAAGGCGCGCTCGCGGATATCAGCGATCAGCGCGGCAATTTCATCCGGATGTTCGGCTCGCATCAGGTAGAAATCGGCGTGTTTGGCCGCGAATTCCCGGGCCGGGATCGACGAGCCCGCAGTGCAAATCAGTGGCAACTCGGCCTTTTTCAAGGGCCCGCGCAAACCACCGCCTTCGGCTTTGTAGAATTTGCCATCGTAGTGGAAGTTCTCGTTGTGCCAGTAGCCCTTGACCACGTCCATGAACTCGATGGCCCGCTCATACCGCTCATCGTGCTCGCTGAAGTCACCGACCTGACGCTGAATCGCGTCCGAGCCGCCGTTGATAATGTTCCACACCAGGCGGTTGCCGGTGGCGCGCTGATAGGTCGCGGCTTGCTGCACTGCGACCCACGGTGTGTAGTGGTAGGGCTGGAACGCGGTGACGAATTTCAGCGTGCGGGTTTCCCGGGCCAGCAGTGAGCAGACGGTCCAGGGTTCTTCACCCGAGGGAGCGTTGACCATCAGCGCACCGCCGAAGCCGTTGATTTCTGAGGCCTTGGCGATCTGCCCCAGGTAGTCGATGTAGGTGAAGTGGTCGCCGACGCTGAATGCCGAGACGGCGCCGGTGCTCGGGCCGCCGCGATGCCAGTCACCACGGTTGCGCGGGTCGCCGGGGAGGAACTGGGTTTCGCCATGGAGGGGCAGGCGGGTAAAAAATTCAAGGCTCATGTCGAGGGCTCCGTATCACTGCACGCTGGGGCTGCAGATCGGGGTGATCGGCTGGTCGTTGATGACCTTGTGGGCGAAAGGCACCGAATCCTTGAGGGAGGCATTGACGGTTTCGCTATGACCCAGCCCTTTGTAGAGATGGCCCTCAACCACGGAGCCGGTTTTGCAGGCGTCTTGCATCAGCGCGACCTGGGTCGAAGCCGCCGGGGTTTTGTCCTCGGCGCCGGTGCCGATGAAAATCGGCTGGGCCAGCTTCAGCGTCGGGTAAGACACTTGCTTCTGCCACGCCGCGAGCTGGTCGCCCTGGTAGTCTTTCTTCGCATTGGCCGGAGTCAGGCCGACGCCTACCACATCGCTGACCAATGCTGCCAGGCAACTGGTGCGGGCCTGCTCGAACAGAGGCAACGCCTTGTCGGTGTAGAAGTCCTTGGGATTAATATTCGGGTCGTACTGCTGGGCCGCCAGCAACGTGTAGAAGCCGTAGGCGAGTGACGCGTCGACCTTATTGACGTCCTGTTCGCCGACGTTTTTTGCACCCACGGTGTAGATCACGCCGGTGCCGATGCTGCCTTTGACGCCGAGGTCCGGCGCATAAGTCGGCGCGTAGGCGGCCGATGCGAAAGCGCCTGCGCCGCCCTGGGATTGCCCGACGATCAACACTTTGTTGGCCAGCCCCGGCACGCCAGCGACCACGGCTTTGGCTGCATCGAGAATGCCGTAGGCCGCCATGCGATTGTTGAGCAGCGGGTGGCCACCGGGTACGCCGAGGCCCTGATAGTCGGTGGCGACAATGGCATAACCTTCGTCCAGCCAGCGGCTGAGGTACTGCACGTCGCGATAGGAGCGGCCTTGCCAGGACGGCGCGCAAACGTCGGCGACACCGACCGTGCCATGGCCCCAGCTGGCAACCGGCCAGCCACTGGCGGGCGCCTTGCCTTTGGGCAGGAACAGCGTGCCCGAGACCACGATTGGGGTCTTGTTATCGATACCGTCGGTGGAGGTGTAGAGAATCCGCTGCGCGCTGGCGGCGTTGGGCAGGCTCAAGGTCTTTTCCAGCGGTTCGCTACGCAGCAGCTTGCCCGGTGTGGAGGGGATCACTTCTTGCCAGGTGTAGAACGACGAGACACGACCGTCACCTTGCAGTGGGTCGGACTTTGGCGCGTGGGTACCGGCAGCCAGGGCGCTCATGGAGAGCGCCAGGACGCTCAGACCGAACACGAAATTTTGCGGCAGTTTCATCAGGATATCCCTATTCATGGATTGTTGCTGACCTGGCCACGCAGGGCCGGCCAATAGTCGGTAAGTTTCAGATCGATCAGCGCCTGGTTGGTGAAACCGGTGGCCAGCGAAGGGGTGATGTCGTAGTTGTCGCGAATCAGGTGATTGGCCAGGGCGTAGGCGGTCAGGGCCTGGTAATGCGCCTTGAGTTGTTGGTCGCTTTTCGGTGCCCAACGTTCTTTCCACGACACGGGATCGTTCTGGTCGTCGCGGCGTAGCACGCTTTCAGCCGTGCCGGCGCGGGAGGAGAGTTGGTAGTAGGCGTCCTGGTTCTGTTCCTGGCTGATCCACCACGCGGCCTTGACCCAGGCCGTCGCCAGCAACTGCGTGACGTCGGGGTGCTGGGTGACAAAGCTGTCGGTGCCCCAGAGATCAGAAATCAACCGCCAATCGTTGGCGCCTTGCTTGGTCGACCAGAGAATCCGGCCCACGCCTTTGTCTTCCAGGGCGTAGGCCTCGCTCAGCAGGACTGCTGCGTCGACCTTGCCGGCGGACACGGCAGCGGCACCGACTTGCGGGTTGAGGTTGGCGATCTTGAAATCGTCGAGCTTCAGGCCTTTGCTGGCGAGGAAGTTGCTGAAGGCGAACTCCCAGGGGCGACCACGGTGCAGGGCCAGGCGCTTGCCTTTGAGGTCTTCGATGCTCTTGGCTTCGGAGCCGGCGGGCACCACCAGGTAGATGTTGTTGCCGCTGCCTCCGGGCACGATCAATTTGCCCGGCACGCCACCCGCACCGGCGATCACCGAGGGCAGGTCGCCACGCACGGCGAAGTCGATGCTGTTGTTGCTGAAGCCTTCGTTGATCTGCGGACCGGCGCCGGCGTGGGGCAGGGCGATCCACTCAAGTTTCAAGCCGCGTTGGCTTAGTTGCTGTTCGAGCCAGCCGTCCTCGATCACCCGCCCGGCGATACCGCCAAACACCGGCTTACCGCCTTGGGTGTAGGCGACGATGGCGATCTTCACCGAAGTCGGAACCTGTTCGGCCAGTGCGGTGGCACTGAGCAGTAAGCCGGTCAATGCGACAAGGCCCTTGCGCCAGAAACGTTTCATTGAAATCTCCCTTGATGGCTATTGGCAAAACGCACCCTGTTAGGAGCCGGCTTGCTGGCGAGAGGCCTTCAAGTCCTGCGGCGTTGTTGAGGACGCCCTCGCCAGCAAGCCGGCTCCTACAGTTGATTTGCTGTTGGGAGGGAGAGAGCAGATTGCATGCCACAGCGTGAAAATCTGGCTGCAGGCCTTGCGTGGCGGGGGGCGGGGGTGTGGGGCTTCGGTTGTTAAGAGCAGAGGGTGCTGATCTGCAAGCAGGGCGATGCTTGCCAATTGCTGCTACAGCAACAAGGCAGGAGCAATTCGAAGCCATATTCGATATGGGAATATATAAATGCTAATTAATAATTTTTTAGTCTAAATATCTTCGTGCACTATTGAGTACGCGCTTTTACTGCCAGGAATGCACCATGTCGCTGATCACTCATCCAAACGCCCGTGAATTGACCAAGTCGGTAAGGGCCACCGTTCTGGTGTTCAAGGACCCGCGCTCCCAGGAGTTGCTCAGTCGAATAGAGCGCCTGGCGCCCAGTGAGGCCAACACATTGATCATCGGCGAAACCGGAACCGGCAAGGAGCTGGTGGCCCGCCATATCCACCACTTGAGCCGAAGAGGGCGTGAGCCTTTTGTCGCAGTGAACTGCGGCGCATTCGCCGAAACGCTGGTGGAAAGTGAATTGTTCGGCCACGAAAAGGGCGCGTTTACCGGCGCCACTTCCAGTAAGGCCGGCTGGTTCGAAGCGGCCAATGGCGGGACGCTGTTCCTCGATGAGATCGGTGATTTGCCACTGAACATGCAGGTCAAGTTACTGCGGGTTTTGCAAGAGCGCGAAGTGGTGCGCCTGGGCTCGCGCACGCCAATTCCGATCAACGTTCGCCTGGTAGCCGCGACCAACGTCAACCTGGCGGATGCAGTCGTTGCCGGGCATTTTCGCGAGGATCTTTTCTACCGATTGCACGTTGCCACGATCCGCCTGCCGCCGCTGCGGGAGCGCCCGGGCGACATCCTGCCACTGGCTGAATTTTTCCTCGAAGAACACTGCCAGCGCCTGGGCTACAACCGCGCCTCATTGAGTGTCGAGGCCGAACGCAAATTATTGGAGCACAGTTGGCCGGGCAACATCCGCGAGCTGGAAAACTCCATTCACCATGCATTGCTGGTGTGTCGCAATCAGCGGGTCGCACCGGCGGACTTGCACTTGGTGGACATGCGCTCCTCAGGTATCCGCCACGAACAGGAACAAGCGTTTCAGGCGGGCACTGGTGTCGCAGGACCGGTGAGCCTGGAAGCGGCACTCAACGCACTTTTCGAGCAAAACATTCCAGATCTCTATGAGCACATTGAAGAAACCATCTTTCGCGCCGCGTACCGTTTTTGCCACGGCAACCAATTGCAGACCGGGCGACTGCTGAACATCAGTCGCAACATTGTGCGAGCGCGATTGGAAAAGATCGGAGAATTGAACAGATCCTTATCGGTGGGGGAGTAACAGCTCACGGTGACTTTCTGATACGGAGTGATTGATCGTTCAGCGAATCAGCGAATGATGGCTTATGGCCGATTCTGTTGAGACACTCGATCTGCCCAAACTACCTGATCATTGACTGGTGAAAACGCCTTTTTACACGCTACTACGTGAACAGCCGTGCTTGGCTGGCGTGGCCTTGATCCAATATCAAAGATGCCCGCGTAGCCCTTAATGGAGAACCCTGCGGCTCTCTCCAATCCTGATCCGATCAAGCGCCCGATTTAACGCATCCAAGGCATCGAGTAGGGCTTTCGCTTCGGATTCCCGGCCATCTCCCCATAGTCGTTCCGCCATTTTATTCAGGGCCTGGATAGATCGTTCTATGTCTGCAGCGGTTGCTGCCGGTGTATCTGCCTGCTGCTTCTTTGACATTGTCAAGATTGCTCAAGTGTTCGAGCGACGACGCCGGCGATCCGGCATTTTTTGCGCTCATATGAGTGGAGAAGTCGTGAAAACAGGAGATCAACCGGCGCCTTCACCGTACTAACGATCTTCACTCGTATGCCACAGGGGCGCGAGTCGATAGTGGAGCCCAATCTCGTAACGTATCTCAGTCATCGCCTTAGCATTGACCGAGGGGCAAGGTACACCTATACAGGTGCCCGATGCACAGTTCAGTCAACGCAGGAAACGTAAATGAGCGATGAGATTGATATTCCTGAGCCCGAGCATGACCATCTGCTCGATCATGAATTCCACGATGAAGAGCCATGGATTGAAGAAGATGCCCAAACCATTTTAGACGATGAAGACGAAGAACTTTATGGTCTCGACTATCTGGATTCGATCGATCAAGGGGACTGAATTCTTTTCTTTCGGCTGAAAAGGAAAAAGTACTCTGTCCCCTTTGGCGGACAAGTCTGCTGCCTCAAGCGCGGCCTGGAGCCCGGTGACGTGCCCGTGAGTATCGCCGACCGCGAAATCCCGGCCAGCCGTGTTTTCGGCGAAGCGCTTCACCTGCGACACCTCGATAGCTTCGAGCATGCGCAATCTTCGCCCGCCATTCACCGGCAGGCTTATGGTTTAATGAAGTAGGTCTTGAGCGGGAGGCAGTGATGGATAAGGCGATTCAAAACCCCATGTTTGTCGTTGGGGCTCTACTGGCAATTTTCGGGCTCGGCGTTTGCCTGAACCATTTGCTTAGGGGGGACAGTGTCGGTTACTTGGCTTATGGCTTATTCGTCACAGGCTGCACTTTATTGCTGGTCGGATGGGTACAGAGAAACAAGTGAGATTCTCGGCTTCACCGCGACCCCTTGGAGATGAGTCCGAATCCCCTCAGACCCGCTCTCCAGCACCCGACGTTCGCCTTCTGCGACCAGCAGCTCCAAGGTACATCCGGCCTCGCCAAGACAACGCGCGATGTCTTGAACTGCCTCCTCTGCCCAAGGCGCATCAGAGTCGAAATGCCCCAACAGCTTTCACTCTTGCGAACGGTGAGTTGAAATCTATTCATGATGATTCAGCTTCCTGCCCAGTGACGCAGTAACTCCCCGCCAGCGTGACTCGACCAAAACTCGCATGGGCATCGATAGGCGTGATCGCCAGCAAATGGTCGAGCCGAACTTCAACCGTTTGCAGACCATCATGATTCCCCAGCACGAGAAACTCTTCCTTGCTAGTTGCTGTGCGCGTAGTCAGCGCCTTGGCCACATAAGTTGATCCATCAATCAGTTCGACCTGCAAGTCGTAACCGTGCATGCAGGCGATTTCCAGATAGTCATGCAAATCACAGTTGAGCGGCTGATACGCGTTCATGGTTTCTCCTGGCAGCCTTCAAGGGCGATGATGAAGTAACCCTGGTTGGAGATGGCGGCAGCCACTTCGGGGTGGGCGGGTTCGCTGTGGCAGAACTGGCAACGGCTCTGCTCGATGTCGACGTCTTGTACGCCCCGCTGTGCCATCCAGTCGCGGACATACTGGGTAGCGAGAGTCTGGTCGTTCCCTGGAGTCAAAACATCAAAGTGCAGATAACGTCCGTCGCGGGTGCGTACATGTGTGTCGAAAACATTAACTTTCATCGTTAATTCTCCTTCCAGGTGGCAGGCAGCGACAGACGATCCGGCTGCTTGTTCGCAATTTGCCGGTTTTACGTAGCCCACCCGTTGGCATATCTGGATCATGCGTCCCTTCACATGATTGCGATAGTGCTCAACGGCTGAGCTCCGCCAGTGTTCAATGGACGCGACAATGCTGGCGAAACTGATGCGAAAGCCCCACGAGCACTGAACTCAATATTTTGTTCGAGGGCAGGGCATGCGACGTTTAATGTGTTTGGTCGTGACTTCGGCGATGAGCTTTCCCTTGTTTGCCCATGAGCCAGGAGGTATCGACAGCGCTAAAGGTCAAGCAGATGCCGCGTTTGATCTGGTTCATACGCACATTTTTCGCAACGGCGACAATCTCGTCTTTCAACAACTCGTTGCGGGTACTGCAGGCAACAGTACGCCCAAATCCACCGGCAAGTTCGCCGGGTCAGACGTTTATAGCTACGTCTGGCCAACCAGTCTGGACAGCGACGTCGTCGGCTTCGAGCCCAAGTCCGGCATCCTCGCGCTGGCGTTGACATCCCACCCCGATTTCGACGACACCCCCCAGCTGGATGAAAACAAGGACGGTAAAAAAGACAACGACGGCGGGTTATGGCATTCCCATTGGGTCGTTCTGACCAAGGAAGCCAGCTGCGGGCCCAGCGGCCTCAAGGTTCGGGACATTCCCAAAGACATGAAGCCGAAGATGCCAGCCACATGGCCTGGCGTCGCGCTGTATATCGACTCTCCCGGCTATGGGCTCACGCTATCCAGGGACACGGTGACGATCGAGGTCCCGCTGGCTGCCGTCGGCTTTCCTGAAACCTTCAAGTACGACGGTGTCACGGCAGGGTTGAAGGTCAACGCTGATCTGCACGATCCGCTGCTGTGCGTCAGTTCGGTATGGGATGTCGCCTCGGGTGATCTTTCATTACCGGCAACATGGAACGCCAAGGATAAGCCTTGAGTTGCGACTCAGCGGTATTTCTACAGTTGCCGGGAGGTTCAGATGAGCGATGTCACTTATTCTCGCCAAAGCACCGGATTACTTCTGGTGGACCCTTACAACGACTTCCTCAGCGAAGGGGGCAAGCTCGCCGGGTTGGCCAAAGCGGTCGCTGATGAGGTGGGCACGCTGGATAATTTGCGCCAGGTCGTCGCGGCGGTTCGCGCAGCAGGTGTGCGCGTTTTTTACGTACCCCATCATCGTTCCACTGCGCAGGATTTTCTGGGGTGGAAGCATCCCAGCCCTTACCAATTGGGAGCGGGTAAAGCGCAGGTGTTTGCAGCGGGTAGCTGGGGAGGCGAATGGCACCCGGATTTCATGCCGCAACCCGACGATGTCGTCGTAAAGGAACATTGGGGCGGCAGTGGATTTGCAAACACGGATCTGGATTTCCAGCTCAAACAGCACGGCATCGATAAGGTCATCATCGTCGGAATGCTGGCCAACACCTGTATCGAGACGACTGCCAGATTTGCGGCGGAACTGGGTTACCACGTCACGCTGGTGAAGGATGCGACCGCTGCGTTTTCCAGGGAAGCCATGACCGCCGCCCATGAGATCAATGGACCGACCTACGCCCATGCCATCGTCACCACTCGCGTTCTGACTGAGTTGCTTTAAGCCTTCGGAGGTCAACCGTATGAACGATAAAACGCTTACTCACGCCACCGGTGCACCGGTGGTCGACAATCTCAATGTCCAGACCGCCGGGCCGCGTGGGCCAGCGTTGTTGCAGGACATCTGGCTACTGGAAAAACTGGCGCATTTTGACCGCGAAGTGATTCCTGAGCGGCGCATGCACGCCAAGGGTGCCGGGGCTTACGGCACCTTTACCGTCACCGCCGACGTCAGTCGTTATTGCAAGGCCAAAGCACTGGCCGAGGTCGGTAAACAGACGCCAGCCTTTGTGCGTTTTTCCACGGTGGCCGGGGAGCGTGGGGCGGCGGACGCCGAACGTGATATTCGTGGGTTCGCAGTGAAGCTGTATACCGAGGAAGGCAACTGGGACATCGTGGGCAATAACACGCCGGTGTTTTTCTTTCGCGACCCCCTGCGGTTTTCCGACCTCAATCATGTGGTCAAGCGCGACCCGCGCACCGGGCTGCGATCAGCGACTAACAACTGGGATTTCTGGACGCTGCTGCCTGAAGCATTGCATCAGGTGACGATCGTCATGAGTGATCGGGGCATTCCCTCCAGTTACCGGCACATGCACGGCTTCGGCAGTCATACCTTCAGCCTGATCAATGCACGAAACGAGCGCGTGTGGACCAAGTTTCATTTCGTGTGTCAGCAAGCGATTACCAATCTGAGCGATAGCGAGGCGGCACAGGTCGTTGGCAATGACCGCGAAAGCCACCTGCGTGATCTCTATGAATGCATCGAGCGCGGGGAATTTCCCAGCTGGAAATTGTGCATCCAGACCATGACTGAGGAACAGGCACGTGCGCACCGGCACAACCCGTTCGACTTGACCAAGGTCTGGCCCCATGCCGAGTTTCCGCTGGAGGAAGTGGGCATTCTGCAATTGAACCGTAATCCCGACAATCATTTTGCCGAGGTGGAACAAGCGGCGTTTTCTCCGGCCAACATTGTGCCGGGAGTGAGTTTTTCTCCTGACAAAATGCTCCAGGCGCGCCTGTTTTCTTATGGTGACGCGCAGCGATATCGCCTCGGCGTGAACTTCAATCACATTCCGGTCAATGCGCCGAAATGCCCGTTCCACAGTTATCACCGTGACGGGGCGATGCGCACAGATGGCAACCTCGGCTCGACATTGTCCTACTACCCCAACAGCTTCGGCGAGTGGCAGGACCATCAGCACCTGCACGAGCCTGCATTGGCGCTTGAAGGCGATGCGGGACATTGGGATCAGAGCGTCGTCGAGGACCATTTCGAGCAACCCGCAAATCTGTTTCGCCTGATGACGCCGCTTCAGCAACAGCAACTCTTCGACAATACGGCGCGGGCTATGGGCGACGCGCCGGTCATGATCAAGCATCGACATATCGTCAATTGCTCCAAAGCCGATCCGGCCTATGGTGCCGGTGTGGCAAAAGCGTTGGGCTTGAATCCGGTTGCGCAGGAGTCACAAGCGACGCATCCGGAACCGGACAATCAGCCCACCCCATTTGGCAACCTGTCATCCGGAGAAAGATCATGAGCAATGGCGATTCAAACAAAAAAGCACTGGTGGTCGTTGATATCCAGAACGACTATTTTCCGGGAGGCCGATGGGCGCTTTCCCACGTCGAGGAGGCCGCCGCACAGGCTGCGCGGGTGATTGAACGGTTCCGCGAGCGGGGCGACCTGGTGGTGCATATCCGCCATGAGTTCAAGGACGACAATGCGCCCTTTTTCCGCCCAGGCAGCGAAGGCGCGCAAATACACGACAGCGCGAAGAATCGCGAGGACGAGCCGGTGGTGCTCAAGCACTTCATCAATTCGTTTCGTGAAACCGAACTCAAAGCCATCCTCGACCGCCACGGCATCAACGAGATCGTAGTCGTCGGCAACATGAGCCACATGTGTGTGGATGGCATGACCCGCGCAGCCGTAGATTTCGGCTACACCACCACTGTGTTGCACGATGCGTGCGCCACGCTGGATCTTGAGTTCAACGGGGTCAAGGTTCCCGCCGCGCACGTGCATGCGGCGTTCATGGCCGCGCTCGGTTTCGGTTACGCGCCAGTCATTTCCACCAGTGAATACCTGAGCCGCTGATCCGTTTGACCGATCGGGCAGATGGACGGCCATGCGCGTCCATCTGCCTGCCGTTTTCGTCGTCTACGCTCATCACCTGGACCGAATTGGCACGGAGGCTGCTTTCCACTGTACGGGTTCAGTGAGGTGGGCGATGCAGCTGATCTGCTCGGAGTTCGACGAGTTCGAAGAGGCGTTGTACGGGGTGCAAGGCCGCTACGTGCTGCGTACTCGGCAGCAACGCGACTGGCAACTCAGCGTTGTCGATTTGGACGGTGTGGCACTGATGAGCGGGCGCGAAGGCGCCGGCACAGTCTACTCAGGCATTGGCCTGCCCGGTTACTTCAACATCTTCCTGCCGCTGACGGGGCATGAGTCCACCGTGGTCGATGGCCATGCCTTCAACCGCCGACGAATCGGCTGGATGGTGCCCGATGCCATGTTCCACATCAACGCGAAATGCCCGGCCAGTTGGCTGACGGTGGCGATGTCCTGCGAGTCAGTGCTGAGCTGGGCATCGGTCCGTGAAGATGAGTTCGACTTTTGCGTGTTGCATCGCAACTTTGTCGGCAACGCCCAGCGCAATCTCGGCCCATTGTTGTGGCTGGCGCGTCGTCTGTTCCACATCGAGGCCCATTCCCCCGAGGTGCTGCATAACGAGGGTGCGCAGGAAGCTGCGCGCCGGGAGGTGATGGATGTGGTGTTCCGCATGCTGTTGCCCATAGACCCGCTGCACGCCGCACCACGGCACCATCGCGACCACAAGGAAATACTCAAGCGTGCGCTGGAACTGCTCGATACGCTGCAGATCCAGCCGGTTTACACCGAAGACATCTGTCAGGCGACCTGCGCCTCGGAACGTACGGTGCGCAATGTCTTCAACGAATACCTGGGCATGAGTCCGCATCGCTATCTGATGATTCGCCGCTTGCATGGGATTCGCGACGCCATCCGTCATGCAGGCCCCGAAGATACGATTACCAGCATTTGTGCACGCTTCGGCGTGTGGGACTTTGGCCGGCTCGCCAGTCTGTACCGCCAGTATTTCGGAGTGCCGCCGGCGCAGTGGCTTAAAGCTGCGAGGGCGTTGAACCGACCCTGAGCGCTCGCGTTCACGGCAGCGTTCGCATCAGGGTTTTTTTGGGGTATTCACCGAACAAACCGTGGTAATCAGAGGCCATGCGGCCACTGTCGGAAAAGCCGAAGCGCAGGGCGATCTGGCTGACGGACTCGGTATCCGGATTAGCCATGGACAACGCTACACGGACCAAGTGCAGACGGCGAATGTGCAGGTAGCGATTAGGCCCGACGCCAAACATTTCCTTGAAAATCGAGCGCATTGTGCGTTCGCTGACATCCGCATCGCGGCACAGCTCGGACAACCTGATCGGCTGCTCTTCATGGTGTTGCAGTAGCTCCATCACCCTGGTGATGTTGGCCTGGCGCGTCGTCTGTTGCCCGCCGGAACGTGCCATCGGCGCCGGTGCGGTTTTTGGACGGGGGAGCGGGGGCTTTTCCATTTCAACCTGCTATCAAGCTCGGTCAAGTTGACCAAGAGTCTGCCCATCCGAGTGTTGGGTCTACGTAAAACAGGCAAGTTTGCGAAGTTTTCTCAGGCAATTGCAGGGTTTTGAGCTCTGCGCGCAACCTTGCAACTTGCCGAATTTACGTAGTCAGTGCCTGGTCGATTTGCGCATGCTGTGAGCGTAACTGGTGCCCATGGGCTGGCGGGAATCATGACAAATCGAAAATCCGGAATCGATGAAGCTCGACGTTCTCTCATCAAGGGGGGGGCAGCATTGGCGGTCGGCTCTTTACTGCCAGGCTTCAGCCTGGCGACTGCGCAATCTCCTACACCCGCTTCCAACCCGACAACTTTCCCTGGAGTGCATAAATCCATGAGTACCTTCACCACCAAAGACGGAGTGGAAATCTATTACAAGGATTGGGGCAAGGGTCCGGTTGTGGTCTTCAGTCACGGCTGGCCGCTCGATGCAGACAGCTGGGAGTCCCAGATGTATCACCTGGCCGCCAATGGCTGTCGCTGCATCGCCCACGACCGGCGTGGTCATGGCCGTTCCAGCCAACCCTGGGACGGTAACGACATGGACCATTACGCGGATGACCTGGCTCAGTTGCTCGACCACCTGGATGTGAAGGATGTGACGCTTTTCGGTTTCTCCACGGGTGGCGGCGAAGTAGCGAGGTACATCGGGCGTCATGGGTCCAAACGAGTTAAAAAGGCAGGGCTCGTCTCTGCGGTGCCGCCACTGATGGTTAAAACCGAGGCCAATCCCGGCGGGTTGCCGATAGCCGTATTCGACGGCATTCGCGCCGGTTTCCTGGCCGACCGCTCAAAGCTGTTTATCGATATCCCGAGCGGGCCGTTCTTTGGATACAACCGTCCCGGTGCGACGCCGTCGCAAGGCGTGATCAATGCCTGGTGGCTGCAAGGTATGCGCGGCGGTCACAAGAACACCTACGACAGTATCAAGGCGTTTTCGGAAACCGATTTTACTGAGGACTTGAAAAAGTTCGACGTGCCGACCTTGATCATTCACGGTGACGACGATCAAATTGTTCCCATCGATGCAGCGGGCCGGGCATCGGCGAAGCTGATCAAGAACAGCAAGCTGATTGTTTATGAAGGTGCGCCCCACGGGATTACCGATACCCATAAGGAAAGGTTGAATACTGACCTTTTGGCGTTCGTGCAGTCTTGATAAGGACACGGCCGAACAGGCGCGTCGGACCTTCGACGCGCTGCCGGTGTATCTGTATGCCTGAGTATTGACTGAGGGGCATGGTGCGCCTATACAGGTGCCCAATTCACAGTTCAGTCAACGCAGGTAACGTAAATGAGCGAAGAGATTGATATTCCTGAACCCGAGCATGACCATCTGCTCGATCATGAATTCCACGATCAAGAGCCATGGGTTGAAGAAGATGCCCAAGGCATTTTAGACGATGAAGACGAAGAACTTTATAACCTTGACGATCTGGATTCGATTGATCAAGAGCAATGAATTATCAGGTTCAACCCGGCCGTAGTGACTGTTCTTTCAATCACGTGAAAGAACCCACAGCACCAAAGCTGTCGCGCTGATCAACGCGCCAGCAAACTCACTGCCATCCAGCCCCAGAGCGCATAAACCTGGGTCGCAGCTGCCGCCCCCAGCGCGCTGCCGACCGAGTAGAAGCACATGTAGGCACCGACCATGCGACTTTGGGCGTCGGCTCGAGCAGCAAAAATCAGGCTCTGGTGGGTAAGGACGGGAGATCTTTCCGGTTGTAGTCAGCATGAGACAGTGGGGCGAGCGTTTCCTTTTCGGGCCGCAGGAGGCGCGTTCGGTGCTGTTGGACAACGAGTCCGGACAGCCTTTGATGGCGATCGATGTCCGCTCATCAAGCGGTCAAAAACTTGGGCCCTCTGAATGCCACAGGGTGAAATTTGTTGATGGCGAGTTCTGAATTGATCAAATACCGGCGTACGCAAAGTGGTTGCAAGTGGCCTGAGTTACGCACTTCTTTGGTTTTAACCGGGTTTCGCAACCTGGCTGCCACCGTAGAAGAATAAATAATAATTATTGAGTGTACTCTTCATCTGCTCCGCCAATCGCAATCTGCTGCGAAAGTATTAGTTTATCTACGCCGATAATTTTTAACCAGCTTGATTAACATCCGGAACAGTCGCTTTGTCAGGTAATCAAATCGCCATTGTTTGCGTTATCTCATTGTTCCCGGTGCGGTTGTGAACGTAGAGATGCTGAACTGGCCGACCAGGCTTTCGTCGCCTGGTACCACGCTTTTGCTCGCACATATCGCATATTGACAGTCAACTAACTGGGGCCCTACCATGTTGCCTCGTCGGATTTTATGCGCTTGCGGTTAGTCTGGCATATTCGCGTGTTGGCAAATAAAACGAAAAAAATCGGTATTCCTTGTGCTGCGTATTGTACTTGCCACAACAGTGGCTTACATCTCAATGATTTGATACCCGATGACGTAGTGGATTATGGCGCAGGCACAGTATGTAGAGGCCTGTAGCTAGTCCGCAGGTGTCTCTGTATCAGCTGAACACGAGGAATGAAGATTGAAAAAGCTGCTTGTCCTGCTGGCCCTGCTTTCACCCTTTACTGCAATTGCGGGTGAACCGGACCACGTTGCCGTTTGCGATAAAATCAGGTCAGATGTCACGCGCGACTACGATGTATACAATTTGGTGCTGGTGGACAAGGGCAGTTCATATGCAGCAAATGAAGAGCTTGTGCTCTGTGTGTATGATGGTACTGTCCGGAAATTTCACGGTGAGAGCGCTGTAAGAGTAATGGCTACGCTGGATATCGCCAGCAATAAGCTAAACGTCTTGCTCTGATATTGATATTGATATTGCTTGGGTGAAAGGGGTCAGGGCTTTGGCCGTTCAGGTGGACTGATTGAGTTGGTTGCTCTGTTTGAGAATGCAATGAAAAAGTTTCTGCTCGCCCTCGTATTGCTTATGCCGTGTAATATACTGGCAGAGAGTTTTCAGATTGAAGAATCAGAAGAATATGCTGATAAGACGACCCGGGATATTTGTACCGGCTTAATGCCGGATATTGCAAAAAACTATCGTGTAAAAGGTTTGGAGTTGCAGCCGTTCGACAATCCATATATAAATAAAACAACTTTGACTTGTACCTATAGGGCAGTCACTCATGATTTTCATTCTGGCGAGCTGAGTCGTGATCGGGTTGTGACTGTTTTGGCCTTTCTTGATGTTGGTACAAGTGAAGTGTCGGTCCAGGTAAGCGCGTTCTAGTTGTACATTTCCAGGAGCCCGTGCGCAATTCCGGAAAGTTGGGTTTACTCACGATGCAGGAGTTACGAGCCGGTCTGCGGATTCAAGCGTGACTAAAAAGCCCGACCATCGAGTCGGGCTTTTTTGACTTTAATCCAGGGCCTCATAACTTATGAGGCCCTCCCTGATTGCCGACGCCTCGTACTACCTGACCACCACGGACACCGTAGCCGGGGTCGACACCGCGGTCTTGGTATCGATGGCTTGATAGGTAAAGGTCGCGGTGAACGGCGCGGCGACTGTGGCCGGGCGGGTGTAGATCACACGCAAACCGTCGGTGCTGACCGTGCCTCTGCCCGCGGCCGGTTGCGTCAGCCCCACCACTCTAAGTGGCACATTCCCGTCAGGATCGCTGTCGTTGGCCAGGACGTTGATGGTCAGCGGCTGGAGGACGGCACTGGTGGCGCTGTCGGGATTGGCGACCGGTTTTTTGTTGTCGGTCTGGCCGGTGCGGAATATTGGCAGCGCAGCTGAGCTCACGTAGGTGACGCCGTCCCAGCCGGGCAGGGGAGCTGGCATCAACTGGAACTGGCCAGGGTTCTCGAGATCCCAGCGCAGTAACATCGAGGTGTCTTCGTGCTGGGTATTGTGGCAGTGCTCCATGTAGGTCCCGGCGAATTCGCGGAAGCGCACGGCAATTTCCACTTCCACCGAACTTTCCTGCTCTCCACCGACGCGAAAGACGTCTTTGCGCGCCCATTTTTCCCATTCCGGTGGCGCCTTGCCGTCGCGGTTAAGCACGATGCCTTCTTCGAAATGCACGTGCACCGGATGGCTCCAGCCTTCGCCGCCATTAATGATTTTCCACACTTCCAGGGTGCCGTCGCCGCTGAAGCCGCCGCTGGTAGGGCCGGTGGACAGTTGGGGGGCCGCGCTGAGGCGGCGGGCATCAAACCTGCTACCAACACTGCCGTCGGTCTTGATGGTCCAGGGTTCTTCGTCGGTGCCGTCGGAGCGACCGAAAATGAATTCGCGATGCCGTGCCGCTTTCAGTTTGGCCTGCATCGTCGGGTCGTCGCGATTGAGGTGCAGCGGGATCATTTTCTTGCCGGCCGGTTTGCCCGGTTTGGCGGGTTCGTAGTCGGCAGGGTTCATGGCCACGTCCTGGCCGGAATACGGCTGGACTACCATCTGCATGAATCTGCCCACCACCGGGTCGCCGCCGTCCCATTGCAGCCCGTTACTTCCCAGCTTGAGCACGGCTTTGTACCTACCGGCCAGTACATCGGCCAGGCTCGGCGGTGCAAGCTCCGGCCCCCTGCCGCCCTGATGCGCCATCAGGTTGACGAAGTACAGCTTGTCACCGGTTTTGATCCCGTGTTTGGCAAAGTTGACGATGATGTCGTAACGCTCGGCGATCGCTTGTGTTGGCAGAACGGCATTGTGTTCCTGCAGGTCGCCGTCGGCGTCCAGGTCCATGCTGCCGTCGAACGGTACGGCGTGTTCCATGATGTTACCGTCGTTGCCGATCATGTGGATCGGTACGCGGGTGTAAGACACGCCGGAACCAGCCGGGCCGGGGAGTTCGCCACCGGTGCCGGCGACTTCACGCACCAGCGCGATCTTGAAGTAACGCGACACCGAGCCGTTGAGGAGGCGGAAACGATAGCTGCGCGCGCGCACTTTCAAGGTCGGCTGGTATTGCCAGTTGACCAGGATCTGATCGCCGAGGAAGCCGTCGTTGTTGAACGGGTTAAACCACAGCTGGCCGTCCTTGTCCCAGGCCTTGTCGGCAATCATCAGGTTGACGTCATAGTCGCGGTTGCCCCAGGGCAACGCCGAACCGCTAGGCAGGCGCAGGTTGACGCCGTCCTGCAGCGCCTCGTTGCCACGGTCCAGGGCGCTGTAGTAGTTCATCATCGCCGCGTTGCCCTTGTAGACATTCTGGGCAGTGAAATCGAGCATGTGGTCGTGGAACCAGTGGGTGCTCATGGTTTCGCGCCAGTCGCCACGGATCTTGATGCTGCCGTTGTTGCAGGTCTTGAGGCCCGGAGTGGCGTCGTTGACGAACAGGGTTTCGCCCGGGGAGCAGGGGAACGCCGCGCGCGGGTCCTGAGCGGTGGTGTTGATGGTGTCGTAACCGGCCAAAGGCAGCGGCCAGCGATAGTCGTAGTATTGCCCCGGAAAGAAAAACGCATTGGTATAGCCATCGCTTTCGGCGGGGGAGTGGCCGTTGTGTTCGTGGGTGCTGAGGGTATGCAGGCCGAAACCCATGTTGGCCGCGGGGTCGATCGGCAAGGCGTTGTAGTGACGCATCAGCACCGGTTGGCCGTGACGTACCATCAGCAGTTTTACCGGAAAGGTGCCGTCGAATGTCCATAGCGCCTTGTGGTTCTGAATCGGCATTTTGGGGTGAAAACGGGTGTCGATGCCTTTGGTCGTGCCTGCAATGACCGGGTTGTCGGAGGTCTGGTTGTAGAGCCCGCCAGGCCCGAACTCACCGACGGCGTAATTGTGCATCTGCCGGCGGTCGCGCATGCCGCCGTTGATTTTGGCGCCCGCTTGCACGGTTTTGAAGGCAACCTGGGGGTAGAACTCGTTCCAGCGTTGATGGGACCAGCCTTTTCCTGGTGGACGACCCTCGGCCGACGAACCAACCGGGCGGCGGTTGAGGAAGGCTTCGATCGGCGCTTTCCAGGGGTTGCGGTCGAGCACATTGGAATACTGCGACGGAAACGGATACAGCCCCGGCTGACGCATGAAGGCTTCCAGTGCCGCGCTTGAAGGGCCGCTGCGAGCGATGCTGTTGGGGTCTTGCGTAGGCGCCGGGCCGGCGAGGGGCACAGGGAACGTCAGTGGCGGTGCGGGCAGGGTCGGGTCGAGTTTTTCCGTGCCGAATTCTTCGAACAGCAGCAATTGCTGGGTGTATGGCAGGGCCCCGAACAATGGACTGGGCTTGCCGTTGGTGGGAATTTTGAATGATGTCTGCAGACTTGGCGGCAGCACGTTCTCGGCGGTCGGGGTCTTGCGGTCGCCCCACATGCCGTTGGGCAGGGCCAGGGAGCCCTGGTTGGTTCTCGGCATGGTCTTCAGGGCTTCCAGGGCCGCAGCCGGGTCGGCGGGCGGGTTGTAGAAGGCCGAAGGGTCCGTTGGTGGTGGCTGGCTGACATCGTCGAGCGGCGCAGCGTCGGCGGTGGTCAGGGTCAGGAGCATCGCATAGGGCAGGCTTGACCTGCGTAGCAAATAGATGGAATTGCATGGTGGAGTCGCGCGTTTCATTTTTTACACCCCTCGCCTGAGGCCACGCTGTCTCCATGGCCGGAACGACAGCTGTTACAGGGGGAGGGTGCAATTAATAAGCCATTACCGTAGGGCGAGCGAAAAGCTCAAATTAACTAACGGGTGATTTATGGGTGTTACATGCGCGGACACACCACAGGTGGGGGAAATTCCTCTAATCTGGTGAAAAGCGCCCGGTTTTGGTGGGTGTAGCTCCCCATTTATGGAGGGGTGGCTAGCGCGGCCCACCGTTCGACAGCTACCTGATTTGTCGATTGGCCTGCAACCCAAGGGCCTCAAAATCTCTGAGGCCCTCGTCTGCAAACGGCACTGTCAGCTCACTACGGCGCCGAGACCGTTACGGACACTGTCGCCGGAGTCGACACCGCAGTCTTGGTATCGATGGCTTGATAGGTAAAGGTCGCGGTGAACGGGGTGCTGACGGTGGCCGGACGTGTGTACACCACGCGCAATCCGTCGGTGCTGACCGTGCCTCTGCCGGCGGCCGGTTGCGTCAGCCCCACCACTTTGAGTGGCACATTACCGTCAGGGTCGCTGTCGTTGGCCAGGACGTTGATAGTCAACGGCTGGAGTGTGTTGCTGACGGCGCTGTCGGGATTGGCGATCGGTTTTTTGTTTTCGGTCTGGCCGGTGCGGAAGGTCGGCAGCGCAGCGGAACTCACGTAGGTGACGCCGTCCCAGCCGGGCAGGGGCGTTGGCATCAACTGGAACTGGCCGGGGTTCTCGACGTCCCAACGCATCAGCATGGAGGTGTCTTCGTGCTGGGTGTTGTGGCAGTGCTCCATATAGGTCCCGGCAAATTCGCGGAAGCGGATGGCAATCTCCACGTCCATCGTACTGTCGATGCCTTCACCGATGCGATAGACGTCCTTGCGTGCCCATTTTTCCCATTCCGGCGGCGCCTTGCCATCGCGGTTGAGCACGATGCCCTCTTCGAAATGCACGTGCACCGGATGGTTCCAGCCGTCGCCGCCGTTCCTGATTTTCCACACTTCCAGGGTACCGTCGCCGGAGAATCCGGCAGCGGTCGGGCCGTTGGCCAACTGCGGGGCGGCGCTAAGCCGGCGGGGGTCCATCCGATAGCCTAAAGCGCCGTCCATCTTGATCGTCCAAGGCTCTTCGTCGGTACCGTCGGATCGGCCGAAAATGAACTCGCGATGCCGTGCTGCGTTCAGTTTGGCCTGCACCGTCGGGTCGTCACGATTGAGGTTCAGCGGGATCATGATTTTACCCACCGGCTTGCCTGGCTTGGCGGGTTCGTAGTCAGCGGGGTTCATGCTCACGTCCTGGCCGGAGTACGGCTGGACCACCATCTGCATGAATTTGCCCACTACCGGGTCCCCGCCGTCCCATTCCAGCCCATTGCTGCCCAGCTTGAGCACGGCTTTGTACTTCCCTGACAGCACATCGGCCAGGCTCAGCGCTGCCTGCTGGGGTCCCCGGCCGCCCTGGTGCTCCATCAGGTTGACAAAGTACAGCTTGTCGCCGGTCTTGATCCCGTTTTTCGCAAAGTTGACGATGATGTCGTAGCGCTCTGCAACGCCTTGGGTAGGCATGATGGCGTTGTGGTCCTGCAGGTCGCCGTCGCCGTCCAGGTCCATGCTGCCGTCAAACGGTACGGCGTGTTCCATCAGGTTGCCGTCGTTGCCGATCATGTGGAACGGCACCCGGGCGTATGACAACCCGGAACCTGTCGGCCCTGGGAACTCGCCACCCGTGCCGGCGATTTCACGTACCAGCGCGAACCTGAAGTAACGCGACACCGATCCATTGAGGATGCGGAAACGATAGCTGCGCGCGCGCACTTTCAGGCGCGGCTGGTACTGCCAGTTGACCAGGATCTGGTCGCCAATGAAGCCATCGGTGTTGAACGGGTTAAACCACAGTTGACCGTTCTTGTCCCAAGCCTTGTCGGCAATCATCAGGTTGACGTCATAGTCGCGGTTGCCCCATGGCAGCGCCGAGCCGCTGGGCAGGCGCAGGTTGACGCCGTCCTGCAGGGCTTCGTTACCACGGTCCAGGGCGCTGTAGTAGTTCATCATCACCGCGTTGCCCTTGTAGACGTTCTGAGCGGTGAAATCGAGCATGTGGTCGTGGAACCAGTGGGTGCTCATGGTTTCGCGCCAGTCGCCACGGATCTTGATGCTGCCGTTGTTGCAGGTCTTGAGGCCAGGAGTGGCGTCGTTGACGAACAGGGTTTCTCCTGGGGCGCAAGGGAACGCCGCGCGCGGGTCCTGAGCGGTGGTGTTGATAGTGTCGTAACCGGCCAACTGGATCGGCCAGCGATAGTCGTAGTACTGGCCCGGAAAGAAATAGGCGTTGGCATAACCGTCGCTTTCAGCGGGGGAATGCCCGTTGTGTTCGTGGGTGCTCAAGGTGTGCAGGCCGAAACCCATGTTGGCCGCCGGGTCGATCGGCAGGGCGTTGTAATGACGCATCAGCACCGGTTGACCATATCGCACCATCAGCAGTTTTACCGGAAAGGTGCCGTCGAAGGTCCAGAGCGCCTTGTGGTTCTGAATCGGCATGTTGGGGTGAAAACGCGTGTCGATGCCTTTGGTCGTGCCGATCGCGAGGGGAGTTTCCGACGTCTGATTGTAGAGCCCACCGGGCCCGAACTCACCGACCGCGTAATTGTGCAGCTGCCTGCGGTCGCGCATGCCGCCGTTGAGTTTGGCGCCGGCTTGCACGGTTTTGAAGGCGACCTGCGGGTAGAACTCGTTCCAGCGTTGATGTGACCAACCCTTTCCTGGCGGACGACCTTCGGCCGATGAACCGATTGGCTGGCGGTTGAGGAAGGCTTCGATCTGCGCTTTCCAGGGGTTGCGGTCCAGTACGTTGGAATACTGCGAGGGAAACGGGTACAGCCCCGGCTGGCGCATGAAGGCCTCCAGTGCCGCGCTAGAAGGGCCGCTGCGCGCGATGCTGTTGGGGTCTTGCGCAGGCGCCGGACCGGCAAGGGGCACGGGGAAGGTCAGCGGTGGCGCGGGCAGGGTCGGGTCGAGTTTTTCCGTGCCGAATTCTTCGAGCAACAGTAATTGCTGAGTGTACGGCAGGGCCCCGAACAACGGGCTGGGCTTGCCGTTGGTGGGGACTTTGAATGATGTCTGCAGGCTTGGCGGCAGCACATTTTCGGCGGTCGGGGTCTTACGGTTGCCATAGGCGCCATTGGGCAGGGCGATCGCCCCCTGGTTGGCTGGTGGCATGGTTTTCAGGGCTTCCAGGGCGGCGGCCGGGTTGGCGGGCGGATTGGTAAACGCCGAGGGGTCCGTCGGTGGCGGCTGGCTGGTATCGTCGAGCGGCACCGCGTTAGCGGTGGTGAGGGTCATGAGCATCACGCAGGGCAGGCTCGATCTGCGTAGCAAGTCGATGGAACTGATAGGTGGAGTCGTGCGTTTCATTTTTCACCCCTTGGCTAACGCCCGGCCGTCTCCACGTTCGGGACGACAGCTGTTGCGGGTACAAGGGGGAGTGCAACTAATGAGCCATTAAATTATTACTGAATGTTTCATGATGAAGGGGAGTGGGAATGGGGGAAAATCCGCTGATCTGGGGGTAAACACCCCCGTTGGGTGGGTGAGATACCCCATTTTTGGTGCCGCTTGCCGCTTGCCGCTTGCCGGTTTCGGTAACCCGCTTGTGTGCTTAGGCGAATTGCAGCTGGGTAATCGACAAACCTTCCGACCACTCGCTTTGCAGTGTTTCACCGATGAATCACTGTGCAGATTCCTGGTCATAACTGCGACCAACATCGCGAACAATTGCAGTCTTCGATGGTACACAACTACTGTGCTTTCGATGACCGAAGTCAACAGGTTCTTTCTAACAATGGAAGTAGCTATGGAAGCGAAAATTTGCTGGTGAAACATCTTTGGAGATACCCACGATACTGTTTTAAACGCTGGCTCTTGTGCCGCATCTGGAGTTATTAGTGCCCGCAGACAAGAGAGTAAGTTGCGCCATCGGTCGGTTCCAGTGTATTGGGTTTATGGCTCAATCAGGAAACGATTCAGCCCTGTAGCTCCGCAGGTTTCAGCCTGTCAGACTAGGCTGCGCAGGCGCGTGGGCAAAGTGCCGCCTGTCGGTCGCGCTGCCCAAAAAATGAACGATTGGGATATGCTGGGCTCCTATTTTCCAGCAGACGAATCCGAACTTCGAGTCTTCGTGCTGCACTCCCTAGTAAAAAATGGACGTTGACCTCATTTGCATTGAATGGAATGCACGTGGGGATTTTTTTACCTGATAATCTGGAGCGAATATATGAACTCATCCCTTGGCTCGCTGGGCGAGTCGCACTCTCTTGTAATTTAAAATAATCGAATTGTTTTAATTGATGTGAGCTTGATATTTCAAGTGCGTCCAACTAATTCGCACATTTGAAATCTGATCAGCTTTGCACTGCTACATAATGTGGAGATGTAATCGTGGATATTAATACAATGATCGGCCTGCTGGGCCAGAAAGAATCCATGGAGTTTTTGCGTTTAGGTGTGGTGTATGTCCACCTGTTGGCTTGTTGCGTAGCGATTGGCCTGGTGTTCGCCAGCGATGCGGCAATGGTCAAGGATTTGTTTAAAGGTCGCGTGTCGGCGGGGCACGATAACGAACACATGGCCAGTCTTCAGAAGTCTGTGGCCAACGCGTTGTTTTTTTTGTGGGTCACCGGTGCTGCGGTCATCGGCATTGATTACCTTGAAAAGGGAATGACCTATTTTGCCAACCCCAAACTTCAAGCCAAAGTCATTATTGTTTTGTTGCTGACATTCAACGGCATGTTGTTGCACCGCTTTGTACTGCCTGCAATGCTCAAGGCCGGGTCGCTTCTTGACCTCCAGGTCGGCGTGCGAATGTTTGCCCTGTTCGCTGGTGCACTGTCGGGTGTGTCCTGGTTGTATGCCGCGATGCTCGGTGTCGGTCGACCGCTGGCCTGGAAATATTCGCTCACCGAACTGCTGATGGCCTATCCGGTGTTGATCATCCTCGGCTTTACGATGATGGTGGCGCTGACTCAGTGGGCACGTAAACGCAACGCGGCAGCATCGGCCCAGGAAACTCCGTGGCTGTTTGCAGGAATCCTTGCACGATGAGCTGACGACATTCAGGGTGACGAGTGAAATCGCCTGAATCTGTCAAACAAAACCCCTCTCTGTGAGGGGTTTTTTGTTGGGAGGCAAAACATGCAGGCGCGGGGCACGGCGGATGAGCACAAAGCGGCCTACGCTATTTACCTGACAGCGATTCTCTCTTCGTCAGGCTCCATCACATTGATGTGAAGCAGGCCGTGCAGCCAGGGGCCACTCTCCTATGAGCCATTCAGATGCTTTACCGCCGGCCCCGGAACCGGGCCGGATTGCACATCGGGACTCGAGCAGGCGTCCGAAGGGCTGGATGCACTGGCTTCCCGGGCTTGTAACGTTGCGCGGATACCAACCGGGCTGGCTGCGTCACGACATCATGGCTGGACTTGTGCTCACCACCATGCTGGTCCCCGTTGGCATTGCCTATGCCGTGGCATCGGGTGTGCCGGGTATTTACGGGCTCTACGCGACCATTGTTCCGCTGCTGGCTTATGCCTTGTTCGGCCCCAGCCGGATCATGGTGCTGGGGCCGGACTCCTCGCTGGCTGCGGTTATTCTTGCCGTGGTCCTGCCACTGTCGGGCGGCGACCCGCACCGGGCCATTGCCCTGGCGTCCATGATGGCGCTGGTGTCAGGGGCCGTGTGTATCCTGGCTGGCATCATGCGTCTGGGCTTCATTACGGAGCTGCTGTCCAAACCGATTCGCTATGGGTATATGAACGGGATCGCCGTTACCGTGTTGATCAGTCAGATGCCGAAGTTTTTCGGTTTTTCAATCGAGTCCACCGGCCCGCTGAGAAACATATGGGCCATTGTCACCGCAGTGCTGGATGGCAAGACCAACTGGGTCACCTTCATGGTGGGTGCAGCGACTTTGGCGGTGATCATTTTGCTCAAGGGCAACAAGCGTTTGCCCGGAATCTTGATCGCGGTCGCCGGTGCGACCGTGGTCGTGGGTGTGCTGGACCTGGGGGCGAGCGCGGGGGTGTCGGTCCTTGGTGCGCTTCCCCAAGGTTTGCCTGCATTCGCCATTCCCTGGATCACTCGTGAGGATATCGTTCCGGTGCTCATCGGCGGCTTTGCCGTCGCCCTCGTCTCGTTCGCTGATACCAGCGTTCTCTCGCGTGTCTATGTGGCGCGGACCCGCACTTATGTCGACCCCAACCAGGAGATGGTCGGGCTCGGTGTCGCCAATCTCGCCGCCGGTTTTTTCCAGGGTTTTCCAATCAGCAGCAGTTCCTCGCGTACCCCGGTGGCGGAGGCCGCAGGTGCCAAGACCCAACTGACCGGTGTTGTCGGCGCGTTGGCGGTCACCTTGCTGCTGATGGTGGGGCCAAACCTGTTGCAGCATTTACCCACCAGCGCCCTGGCGGCGGTGGTCATCGCATCGGCCATCGGACTGATTGAAGTCGCTGACCTGCGACGCATCTATCGCATGCAGCGCTGGGAGTTCTGGTTGTCGATCGTCTGCACCATCGGGGTCGCGGTGTTTGGCGCGATCGAGGGAATCGGTCTGGCCATCGTGATTGCCGTCATCGAGTTTCTTTGGGGTAGTTGGCGACCCTATTCTGCGGTGCTGGGGCGCGCCGATGGGGTCAAGGGTTATCACGACATTCAGCGTTATCCCGACGCACACCGGGTACCCGGGCTGGTGCTGTTCCGCTGGGACGCCCCTTTGTTCTTCGCCAATGCCGAGGCTTTCCATGACCGGGTGCTGGATGCAGTGGCCGCATCACCAACACCGGTGCGCTGGCTGGTCGTCGCCGCAGAGCCGGTCACCAACGTCGACGTGACTTCCGCCGACATGCTGGCTGAACTTGATGAGACCTTGCACGCAGCGGGCATAAAGTTGCGCGTGGCCGAGATGAAAGACCCGGTCAAGGACAAGCTCAAGCAATTCGGGCTGTTCGCCAGACTAGGCGAGGCCGCGTTCTTCCCGACCATAGGTGATGCGGTCGACAGCTATCTGGCGACTCATCCGGTGGATTGGATGAGGCAGCAGGGCGACTATCATTGATGGGTGTCGGATTCTTCGGCAGTCGAATCCGACCATTCGCATCAGCAATATTCGTTTACCGTCATCTATCAATATTTGATGTCCCTCGCGGTGCGGCGGGTATCCTGCTTGGTACTGCGCTTTTCCTGGCGGCAGTCAACATTGCTCTTGTCGCTGCTCTTTCTGCAGTCATCCTTGGTTTGCCGGGCGGTGGAGCGACCTTCCTGCCTGGTATCGCGCGCTTCACGCCGTTGTTCGCCTTGCTCGGTCGCCTGTGCCGGTACCGCCAGCACCTGTAAGCCAGCTGCGATAAGCAGTGTCGCCAGGGTCATCAGGTAGTGCTTGCGAATCATGATATTCCTCCAATACAACCCAAAAAACACTTCGTGGCAGATGAATCCTGACAATAGGACCACATAGGCCGTCCTGCAAGGACTGTCGCTCGTCAAGCAGCCGAGAGGACGCGACCGGCCGGGGACGCGTCGAGGTATTACGGATAAATGGGGCGGTTATTCGCCAAACAGCAGTTTGGTGTATTTGCTGGAAATGGCTCCGGTGCGCTGGCCATCCGCGCCATAGTAGCGATCTTCACGGCATAGCCGCTCCTTCACGTCGCAGAAGATACCGTTGGCAAAAGTAAACTCAGTCAGATCAACTGACTGCATCGAGAACAGCTTGTTCGAGGCGGCTTTCTCACCTAGATATTTGGCTGTGAGCTCGCGAGAGATCCCCTGGTCATTGGCGCATACATAACGGTCGCAAAGCACCCCCGGCGCTGGCGACTTATTGTCGGCTGCTTGCCTGGCGTGAGCAGTGGGCATTACGGTCATGGCCAACAGCAGGGATAGAGAAAACGAAAGGTGCGATTTATTCATAAGCTGGTTAAGCCTCCTGGTCGGTCAGCATCTTCCATCTGGCGAGGGCATTGAGACGGCTTCGACTTCAAGTCGACCTTTTTCAGTTGGAGCCCGGACTTCGTACCGATCGGAAATCCAGAGGGGAGAGGGGCGGCGGCTGTTGCCGCCATCTGAAAGGTGCCTGACTTAGTGGCTGGATCGCTTTTTTAGTTCCGGTGCCGCGCAGGTCCGTTCATGCAAGGGTTGTGATGAGGGTCAGGAATTCGCTTCTATATATAGAAGAAGGGAATCGGTCTTTTTCGCGGTTTTTGAGGTTGTTGATAGAAAATCCAAATCAACCCTTGACGGCAGATTCTGGAAGCCTATAATTCGCCCCACTTCCGGCGCAGTCGAAGCGGAAAACTCCTTGGTAAACAACGAGTTACGCAGTTTTCGACAGTAAGTTGCTTCAGTTCATCGAAGCCGAAAGGGAGTTGAAAAAGAGGTGTTGACAGCAGCGTGTAACGCTGTAGAATTCGCCTCCCGCTGACGAGAGATCGAAAGCGCAAGTGGTTGAAGTTGTTAAGG